>NZ_JBQIOP010000024.1:0-66856 GCF_056822245.1 Petralouisia sp.
ATCAGTTAGCTATTTTCATTATACAGTATAAACACCGAAAAAAGGAACCTTTTACCATTCAAAATGTAAAAGATTCCTTAAGTTAATGACATTGTGAAAAATCAATATTTTTGAAGATTTGGGGGTATGTTGGAGTAATCCGGCATACCCTTTTTTTGTGTAAGCGGTTGTGTGTGATAGTGGGTTTTTATTTCTGGTTTTCATTTATTTTAGAGAAACACACTCTGATCAGCATCACAGCTTTTCCAAATCAATGCTTATGTCGTACTCATCATCAATCAGCACATAATTTACACCATGCTTTTTTGCAAGTTCAAAAAATTGTGCGTTATCTTCTAAAACACTTTCAATCGTACACCATTCATCATCCAAACGGTTTTCTATAGCATTCGCATATTTTTTTATGCTCGCAAAGTTCTGTTTTATATAAGTTTCACTCATTACAAGGCAGTAATATTTGATATCCTTAAGGTATTCCTTTTCAAAATCCTTTGACCAGTCAAAAGGAATATAGCACCCTTCCATTATAAGATTCTGCTGGTTTTCTACGGCAGTTTTAATCATTTCACGAAGAATTGGCCACAAATAATCTGTAAGCTGGTCATCATCTTCCGGTGTAAGCTTCGTATAGCCGCTGCGAATCAAACCCATTTTCAAATGGTCGATTGAAAAATACGGATATTTATATGTTTCAAGCAGCTTTTGTGCAAGTGTTGTTTTTCCTGTGTGGGAAGCCCCGGTGATCAAAACAATCATTTTTATTTTTCCTTTCCTGCAAAATTCTGTTTGTCTGAATGAAGCATACCATATTCTGTTTAATAATCACACCTAAAAGACAGCATGCTCCATAAAAATATCCCGTCAAAACAGACGCTTCCATGTGCTCTGTTTTGACGGGACAATATGCTTCAAACTGGTTGTCTTACTGTGCGTTCTGCCAAACCATTCCTCTATTTCTGGTTTGCAGGCTCAATATTAATGCTCTTTCCTTTTATTTTGGAATTGCTCATGGCCCGCAGCACTTCTTTGCCGTATTCCCGGGGCACTTCCACAAAGGTGTATTTATCGTACATATCAATGGCGCCCACCAGATCTCCTGACATTCCGGATTCTCCGGCTATGGCTCCTAAGATATCTCCGGGCCGTACATGCTGCTTTTTACCGATGTTGATAAAGAGACGCACCATGCCTTCTTCTGCGCCTGTATCGCCGAATTCAAAGTTCTCCATGCCCTTCTGAGCATTTTCCTCTTCACCCAGAAGCGCCAGTTTTAAGAATGCCGCCGCAATATCCATAGCGGTGTAATCGGATTCGTTTACCTGCTTCTCAATCATATTTACCATGGAGGTCAGATCTTCTTCTTCAATGACTGTGCCGATATGATCCATGATTTTCTCCAGTCTTACCTGCACCACATCTTCCATACTGGGGATTTTCTGGGCAAGAATCTTGGTTTTGCAGTATCTCTGGATATCTTTTAATTTGTAAACCTCTTTGCCCTTGACAAAAGTAAAGGAACGGCCGGTTCGTCCTGCTCTTCCGGTTCGTCCGATCCGGTGCACATAATATTCGTCATCCTGTGGAAGATCGAAATTAAACACCGCTTCCACGTCATCCACGTCAATTCCTCTGGCCGCCACATCGGTAGCTACCAGAATCTCTGTTTTTCCATTGCGGAAATGGTTCATAACCCGATCCCGCTGCATCTGCTTCATATCTCCGTGAAGCCCTTCTGCAAAATATCCTCTGCCCTGCAGCGCGTTGGTAAGCTCGTCCACCATGCGCTTGGTATTACAGAAAACCAGGGAAAGTCTGGGATCGTACACATCCAGAAGGCGACTCAGCACTTCTACCTTGTCCTTGCGTTTTACGTCATAATAATACTGCTCAATATTCGGAACGGTCAGCTCCTTTTTGACCACCTTAATGGTGACGGCGTCCTTCTGATATTTCTTGGTAATCTCCAGAATCGGTTTGGGCATGGTAGCAGAAAACAATACGGTCTGCCGCTCTTTTGGAATATATTCCAGCACTGTTTCAATATCTTCCCGAAATCCCATATTCAGCATTTCGTCCGCTTCGTCCAGTACGATAGTCTCTACTTCCTCACACTTAATGGTTTTTCTCCTCAGGTGATCCATCACCCGTCCCGGCGTACCGATAATAATCTGGGCGCCGCCCTTTAAGGAGCGGATCTGCTTGACAATATCCTGCCCGCCGTATACAGGAAGCACCTTCACCCCATGCATATATTTTGCAAGGCAGCGGACTTCTTCTGCCACCTGGATGGCAAGCTCCCTGGTGGGACAGAGTACAATGGCCTGGGTTTTCTTATTATGGGGATCTACCTTCATCAGCAATGGTATTCCAAACGCCGCGGTTTTCCCGGTACCGGTCTGTGCCTGTCCAATGACATCTACTCCTTCCATTACTACAGGAATGGCCTTGCTCTGAATCGGAGTAGCTTCTTCGAACCCCATTTCGCGAATGGCACGCAATATCTGGGGGTATAAATCTAATTCATCAAATCTTACTGTTTCCATATATTTCCTTTCACTCTCTATTGCAAACCTGTTGCTAATCATATCAGAGAAACTACCGGTTGTCAAACTGTTTTGAAAAACTTCTGCATTTCTATTGACATTCACTCCGACAAGGTGTAGTATTTACTTGCACTCAATGTAGTTTTAATTACTATGTGTTCATATTTCAATTACTTTTACATATACTATTAACGGCTATGAATTAGAAACCTTACTGAACTCATTTAACTGAAGGAGGAGATATTACCATGAAATTCAAATTAAAAGATCCGGGAAGTTCCATTACACATTTTATCGGCATGCTGATGGCCCTTTTTTCCGCCACGCCGCTTTTGATCCGGGCT
The DNA here is from genome assembly GCF_056822245.1 of Petralouisia sp. NCBI lineage: Bacteria > Bacillati > Bacillota > Clostridia > Lachnospirales > Lachnospiraceae > Petralouisia > Petralouisia sp. Next base: position 2,888 of record NZ_JBQIOP010000024.1, read on the forward strand.
TCCACCAATCCTGATAAAATTCATGTGATTTCCCTGGCGGTTTTTATTACAAGTATGATTTTGCTTTACGGCGCAAGCGCCACTTATCATGCTTTGGACTTGTCCGAACAGACCAACCGGATTTTAAGAAAACTTGACCATATGATGATTTTCGTTCTGATTGCGGGCACTTATACCCCGGTATGCGTAATCGTCCTTGGAGGCCGCACCGGCTACAGCCTTCTGACCCTGGTCTGGGGAATTGCCCTTGCAGGAATCCTGGTAAAAGCCTTCTGGATTACCTGTCCCAAATGGTTTTCTTCCTTATTATATATCGCCATGGGCTGGGTATGCGTTCTGGCTTTTACACAGATTATCAATTCCCTTTCGCATCAGGCTTTCGGATGGCTTTTGGCCGGCGGCATAATCTATACGGTGGGCGGTATTATTTATGCTCTGAAACTGCCTATTTTCAATTCCAGACATAAGAATTTCGGCTCCCACGAAATTTTCCATCTGTTTGTGATGGGCGGCAGCGTATGTCATTTTATTATGATGTACTGTTTCGTGGCAAATATGCCTGTTTTGTAAAATCTGCTTGTACGACCGCTTCAATAACATGCAGCTGCATATGGTTGGAGCGGTTTTCTGCGTAAAAACTTCAGCCTCTGCCTGTCCCAATATGTTAAACATTAATTTCTCTTTTCTTTTTGATAGGCTTCTATCAGTTTTTCTTTTTCTTTCCGGGTCATTTTCTTGATTTGTGCTTCCCGCTGCATGGCTTCCTGTTTCGTATCATGCTTTTCCTGATATGCCAGCTCCACCGGCCTGCGTCCTCTGGTATACCTGGCGCCCCGGCCCGCATTGTGGTCTTTGACCCGTTTGTCCAAATGATTCGTCCATCCTGTATACAGCGTCCCGTCACTGCACCGGAGGATGTAAGTAATATTCTGTTTTTCTTTCATCAGCGGCTCCCTGTTATGTAAAGAGACTGCAAGCAGTCTCCTGTATGCAAAAGCAGCACGGTAAAACTGGTATTTTTCTAAATAGGAGATAAGACGAAACATTTCAAAAACTGGTAAAAGAGCCAGTGCTGCGTACGTTCTGTTGCTTATACTCTATGTTATGAAAAATACCGGAAACTGTGCCTGTTTTCTTCGGTATTGCAATAAACTTTTATTCTTATTTTCACACATACTACTGGTAAAGTTCAAGAAAAATTTTGAGATTTGCCGCCGATTTTCTGCTATATGGCTTTTCAAACACATGCTGTAACATGGCTTTTCAAACACACGCTGCAATTTGGCGTGTGTTTGAAAATGCCTGAGCCCTGCGGCAAACTTTTATTATTCCAGATATTCCATGGGATTCACCGGCTGATTATCTTTCAGCAATTGAAAATAGAGATTGGAGCCTTCCACAGAGTAATATTTGGTGGGTTCGCTGACATAGCCGAGAATCTCTCCGCTGTCCACATAATCGCCCTGGTTTTTGGGGACTTCTTTTAACTGTCCGTAGCGGGCGCTGTATCCGTCGCCCATATCCACCGTCATGGTAAGCCCTGTTTCCTCACTGGTTTCAATGGAAACCACTTCTCCGGAAGCCACTGCGTTCACAGGAGTGTTGACAGCCGCCTGGAGAATAACCGCCGGATTATATTTGTACTGATCCAGAGTTGCAAAATATACGGTCTGATCCATGTTGTAGTTTAAGATGACATTTCCCTGCAGAGGCCAGCTTAAATCCGCCGCTGCGTCAAAATGAAGCTCCGGCTGCACAGGAGCGCTGGTTTCTGCCACCACCTCCGGCTCATCCATAAAATCATCTTCCACCGGCTCAATCATACCGGATACTTCTTCTGTCTCTTCTTCCTCTTTTTTCTTGGCTTTCATCCGGGCTTTGGCTTCTGCTGCCGCCTGTTCTCTGGCTTTTTCCACAGCCGCCTGTTCTCTCGCCGCGTCCTCTTCTTTTGCCTGCTGCACCTGCTGCTGACGCTCTTTCGCCAGCTGTTCTTCCTGTTCCCGTTCCTGTCCTGCATAATACAGGCCCAACATGCCAAATGCTGCCACTACCATAATCACCGCAGCCACAAGATAGGATTTCCGATTGAAAAATGCTGCAAATTTTTTATTTCTCATCCTGTCACCTTCCATTTCTGTTTGTTTTTTCCTTCTTATTCTTGCCGGAAAAACAAGGATTATTCAGGATAAAAAATAAAATTCAAAGATTTACTTTTTTTCGATGGAAACATCTTTATAATAATACTGCAGGATTTCCTGATAAGTTTTCCCCTCTTTGGCCAGTTCATTGGCTCCGTACTGGCTGAGCCCCAGGCCGTGTCCCAGTCCCTTTGTGACAATGCGTATTTTATTTTCTACTTCTTTCAGGTAAAAGCAGGAGGAATTCAGATTCAGGCAGTTCCGGAATTCTTCTCCCGTCACAGTTTTCTCTCCGATCGTCACCTGGACTGCATAATCTGCGCCGTCCCGCTGAGTGACAGTTACGGCATCCATTACATTGTCTTTTGGAATCTCGGGACAAAGTTCTTTTATTTTATCTGCAAATTCTTCTTGTTCCAGGAAAACAACTTTCAGAAAATCCGGAGAGGGAATATCCATTCCGCTGTCTGTGCCGGCCAGATAGGGCTCGTCCTCCCGCAAAAAAGCTTCTTTTGCATTTCTGGTCTTTCCTGCGCTGACGGCGTGAAATGCCGGCTGAATAGGCGTTCCATTGTAAAGCAGAATTTCTCCCTTTGTAGCCTGTGCCGCTTCTTCCAATTGCTGATAATTCTGTTCGAACCCCTCCTGCCCCCACAATTCCAGCATTTCTTCTCTGGACATGGATTCGGGCAGTTTCTGGCCTTCTGTTTCCAATGCCAGAATCAGCGCCGTTCTGGCAATTACCGCCTGGGCTTTCACCGCCTCCCTCTGATAATCCAGGGGAATTTGTTTTGCCAGGATACCGGTAAGATATCCTTCCACATCCTGTTTTGCATCTGTTTTCTTAAGGCCGGGGCTTTCTTTCTCATCGGATGTTTTCTGCGGATCGGAGTTTTCTTCTTCATCGGATGTTTTCTGCGGGCCGGAGTTTTCCTTTGCTGGTTCCTTCAACGCTTCCTGGATTGTCCCGGTTCCTGTGCTTGTCTCCCCGCCCTGAAACACCAGAGTGACCACATAGGGCACTGTAATTACAAGAATGCAGACTGCCAGGCATGTTTTTATTTTTTCTTTCAATAAAGCACCCCCTTCTCAGACTATATGATTGGGGATGGGGAAGTATGCATTTATTTTTTTCAAACAAATGTTCTTATTTTTCTTGCATTTTTCTCAGCCTTGTGTTATGATAATTCCAGAACATGAGTTCGCACATGTATGTAAAGGGGACGTTCATTTATGAATTTACAGAAAAACATGAGTTTACTGGAGAAATTAACAATCCTGTCTGACGCCGCCAAGTACGATGTTGCCTGTACCTCAAGCGGCGTAGACCGGAAGGGAACCGGCAGGGGAATGGGGAATGCCATTGCTCCCGGCGTCTGCCACAGCTTTTCTGCCGATGGCAGATGCATCTCGCTTCTGAAGATTTTATTTACCAATGAATGCATCTTCAACTGCGCCTACTGCCTGAATAACTGCGGCACAGATGTGGCCCGGGCCTCTTTTACGCCGGAAGAAATCTGCACCCTTACCATGGAATTCTACCGCCGCAATTACATTGAGGGATTGTTTTTAAGCTCCGGCATCCTGATCAGCCCCAACTATACCATGGATCTGATTTACCAGACCATCTATCAGCTGCGCAATGTCCATCACTTCCAGGGATATATCCATGTGAAGTCCATTCCCGGCGCCGATCCGCTGCTGATAGAAAAGACCGGCTTCCTTGTTGATCGTATGAGCGTCAACCTGGAGCTTCCTACGGCTGACGGACTGCGCCGGCTTGCCCCCTGCAAGTCCCGCAATACCATCTTGAAGCCTATGCGTCAGATTCAGAACCGGATCACGGACAATAAGCAGGAGTTGACGGTTTACCGGGAAGCTCCGCGGTTTGTGCCTGCCGGACAGTCCACCCAGATGATTATCGGCGCTACTCCGGAGAATGATTTTCAGATTATGAGCGTTGCAGAGGGACTTTACCAGAAGTTTCAGCTTAAGCGTGTTTTCTATTCCGCCTTTGTCAATGTAAACGGCAACTCTATGCTGCCTGCCCTGCCCGGAGGCCCTCCGCTGCTGAGGGAACACCGGCTGTACCAGGCGGACTGGCTGCTGCGCTACTACCATTTCCAGGTTTCAGAACTGCTGTCGGAAGATCGCCCGGACTTTAATATTTTTCTGGACCCCAAGTGCGATTGGGCGCTGCGCCATTTAGAATATTTCCCGGTGGAAATTAATAAGGCTTCCTATCAGACGCTGCTGCGGGTGCCGGGCATTGGCTACAAGTCTGCGGAACGCATTGTGAAAGCAAGAAAAAGGAATCGTCTTAACTTTGATGATCTGAAGAAAATCGGCGTAGTTCTGAAACGCGCCCTGTATTTCATTACCTGCTCCGGCAAAATGATGTACAACACCAAGCTGGAGGAAAACTATATCTGTGAGAATTTAATGCGGGATAAGACTCAGCTTCCCAAAGACATCCGAGAAAGCGGCTATCAGCAGCTCAGCTTTTTTGACAAAGATATGCGCTCTGAGTTCCAACTGACAGACGCCCGGATACTTCCGCCGGGACAGCAGATTGTTACCGTTTAGCTTGAACGTTTTATATAACTTGAAAATGAACGGAAATAAATGCGTGAATAGAAAGAAAGGAATGGAGAACTGCCATGTATGTATTCATATGTGAGAACAGCATTGACGGAATTTTTACCGGCGTCTATGACGCCTGGGCCAGTAAATACGGACATGCAAATATTTCCCTTACCGCCTGTCCGCCAGACAACCACACTTTATTTGACGAATACATCACAGTCTCCACCGATTATGAGAAAAGTGAAAAAGTCGCACGCACATTGTTTCGCCGTCTGGGAGAGGAAACATATACGGAATTGTGCCAGGCGGCCGCTGCATTAGAGGAACCCGCCGGACGAAAGAAACATCTGGACAAAGCAGACGCTCTTTACCGCACTATTGTACTGGCATTATCCCTGAAAGACGGCAGCAAGGTACTGAATTATCTGGGAGAGCCTTACGTCAACCGGGTATTTCAGCTTTCCAGAAGCACCGGCAATGAAGCCCATCATCTGCTTGGCTTCCTGCGGTTCCAGGAATTGGAAAACGGCCTGCTTTTTGCCAGAATCCATCCTAAGAATCATGTACTTCCTTTTTTGGGAGAACACTTTTCCGACCGGCTTCCCCAGGAAAACTTCATGATTTATGACGCCTCCCACAGCCTGGCTGCTCTCCATCCCCAGGGGAAAGGATTCTTTCTGACAGATACCTGCAGCCTGAACGAAGATATGCTGAACCGGTTTTCCCCGGAAGAACTGGAATATCAGAAGCTCTGGTGCGGATTTTTCGACAGCATTGCCATTGAAGCCCGAATCAATCCCAGGCTCCAGAACCAGAATATTCTGAAACGCTTCCAGAAGGATGTAATAGAATTTCAGAAAAAGCGGTAATTAATCTCCGGGCGCCGGAATCAGGTCCGTCCATAACATTGATGAACTCTATTATAGATAATGGCCCAGAACATTGCTCAATTCTGCAAATTGTTCCAAGGTTAAAGCCTCTCCCCGTATCCCCGGATTCAGTCCCAGTTTCTCCAATGCGCCTGCAATCTGCTCCTTTGAGGCTGAGATTTCCGGCGAATTATTTAATCCGTTTACCAGGGTTTTGCGCCTCTGGTTAAAAGATGCGCGAATGATACAAAACATCAGCCTTTCGTTTTCTGTCTGTACTGCTGCTTTCTCATGCCTCACTAACCGGATCACCGCACTTCCCACTTTAGGTCTGGGCATAAAGCAGTTGGGCGGTACATTGGCAATGATTTCCGGTTTGGCATAGTACTGAACCGCCAGAGACAACGCTCCGTAATCCTTGCTTCCCGGCCCTGCCTGCATACGCTCCGCCACTTCCTTCTGAACCATTATAGTGATGCTGTCTACCGGCACATGGCTTTCAAACAATCCCATAATAATCGGCGTTGTAATATAATAGGGCAAATTAGCCACTACCTTAATGGGATTGCCGCCATTCTTTTTCTGAGCCAGACCATTGATATCCACTTTGAGGATATCTTCATTGATTACCTCCACATTCTCATAATCATGCAGAGTTTCCTCCAGAATGGGAATTAAGTTCCGGTCGATTTCCACTGCCGTTACTTCTCTGGCATTTTCGCAGAGATATTGGGTCATTGTGCCGATTCCCGGCCCGATTTCCAACACAAAATCCTCCCTGGTAATTCCGGCTGCGCCGATAATTTTCTCCAGGACTCTGGGATCTATCAGAAAATTCTGGCCAAATTTCTTCTGAAAATTAAAATGATACTTCTGCAATACCGCTATGGTATTCTGCGGTTTTCCTAAATCTGCCATGGTTCCTCCATCCTGTGTGATTCTTCGTATTGTGTTTTGTTTCAGCGGAGCTGATGAAATTGTTTATGCGAAGCCCTGTATCTTCTTTTGGGCTGAATGCATATGAAACTATATTCTAACCGATTATACATGGTTTTTCAGAAGATGGCAATCTGTTTTGTAATGCTTACTTGCAAAATGTTATGGGGGATTTCAAATGTGTATTAATCTACAGCGAACTTTTGTCTTTGGATACGGACAGAACTACCGGATTGCCGTTTGCTTAGCCAAAGGGCAATCCGGTAGTTCCTGTGTATCGAAATATAGATTGTTCGCTGTATTACTAGTGCATCGAAAATTAAATAACTGCTATATTCACGCAGGATATGCTTTCGAGAGTTTAGGAAAAAAACGCAGGCGTTGAAGTGTTTGCAAGTTTGTCGACAGTAATTGCGTAACCCACTGTAAAATACCTGTCCTCAACAAAATCTTGTAAACCCTATTCAAAGATGCTAAACTTAAAGCAATGTGAATTTAAAGAAAATGTCTGTTCAACGAAAATAAAAAGATATACCTGTATATTCCGGCTCGAATATGCCGGATTCGAAAAGCATTGGCTGAGTTTAAGAGGAAAACAGATGGCTAACTAAGGAGATGTATACCATGGATACAAAGGACATTCGGTGTTTTTGCCGTGTATATGAAGAACGGGGGATCAATCAGGCAGCAAAGCAGCTTTTTATCACTCCCCAAGGGCTTAGCAGGATTATTACAAAACTGGAAGCAGAATTACAAACGACTCTCTTTGAACGTTCCGTAAGGGGGCTTTGTCCGACTGCAAGCGGGTCATATTTGTATGAAAATTGCCGGGAGCTATTAAACAGGCTGGATGATATAGAAATTGGAATTCATCGGATTGAGCGAATGGACAAAGAACTTCAGCTTGGATTTTCGTGCGGGGTATTAAATGTATTCCCATTCCATACGTTGGAACGATTTAAAACAGAAAATGCTGATATACAGATTCAGTGGGAAGAATTGGAAAACCAGGAGGTTATTGATAAAATTTTTCAGGGGATCATTGATGCGGGGTTTGTAATTGGCAGTATTGGACGAAACGGATTATATGCAAGGGAAATGTATCAACGCGGAATGGACGCTTTGGTATATGAAGGACATCCACTATATGACAGGGAGCTTCTTTCAGTTAGTGATCTACGGGATGAGCCCTTGATCATGCTTAATGAAAAATTTTCCTGCTATCATAATTTTGTGGGGCGCTGCAAAGATTTTGGATTTATTCCCCTGATCCGCGTTAAGACAATGGAAGTCCAGCTAATCTATCGGTTTTGCAGGGAAAAAATGGGAATTGGGATTGATACAAATATCCATAAACATGATATAAGCATGGACGGCATACACCGGATTAAATTGCAGGATGCATTTTCATGGAAAATATCCATAGTGTGCAAGGAAGACCGCAAAAAAGAAGCATTGATAAGAAAGTTAATAGACATTTTTTAAATTGGAAACGCGTATCAATAATTTGTTGGCAGCTGTTATCTTTTTAATGATAGATAACAGCTTTTTTTCATGCTATTCTAATATTGTTAAGAAAATAACAAATATCCATCTGAAATAGGAGGAAAACCATGGAAAGAAAATTTCCACATTTATCAAGCCCTATTACGATCGGAAGAGTGACATTTCGAAATCGTATGTTTTCTGCGCCGATGGGCGGCACAGATATCACAAATGACGGCTGCATCGGACCAAAATCAACTGCGTTTTATGAATTAAGAGGAAAAGGCGGCGCGGCTGCTGTTACTGTCAGTGAATGTATGGTGCATCCAAAGACAGACGGCTCGCATGCGTACCACCTGGATACAGCAGTGTTAAATTCTCTTGCTGCAGCAACCTATACTGCGGATGCAATACGCCGCCATGGAGCTATGCCAAGCTTGGAATTATCGCATTCTGGCATGTATGCAGGAACTTATATGACAGATAAGACAAAACAGAAATCCATGAACCAGTGGGGTGCTAGTGATATTATCCGGCCAGATGGCATAGAAGTAAAGGCGCTCACAAAAGAAATGATTGCTGAAATTGTAGAATCCTATGGTACAGTAGCAGGCCTGGCGAAACGGGCTGGCTTTGAAATGATCATGGTACATGGCGGCCACGGCTGGCTGCTGAATCAGTTCTTTTCTCCGTATTTTAATAAGCGGACGGATGAGTATGGCGGAAGTCTTGAAAACCGCTGCCGTCTGGCAATAGAAGTACTGAAATCGGTAAGGGAGGCCGTTGGGCCTGGATTTCCAATCGAATTCCGTCTGAGCGGTTCCGAACTGTTCGAAGGGGGTTATGACCTTGCAGAGGGGTGTCGGATTGCACAACAGATAGAGCCTTATATCGATCTGCTTCACGTATCTGCCGGCACGTACCAGAGAGGATTTGGCGATACGCATCCTTCCATGTTTAAAGAACATGGTTGTAATGTATATCTGGCTGCAGAGATCAAAAAACATGTATCTATACCAGTTGCTACATTAGGAGGTTTAAATGACCCTCATCAGATGGAGGAAATCATTGCCAGTGGTAAAGCCGATATTGTATATATGGCCAGAGCGCTTCTGGCTGACCCATGCCTGCCAAGAAAAGTTGTAGAAAACCGTGAGGATGAAATTGTAAAATGCCTCCGCTGCTTTACCTGTATGGCAGAAAGGGCTGCTACCTCTACCAGAAGATGCACGGTGAATCCATTGATCGGACGTGAAATGGAAGGCTGGGATGTGATCCCGGCTCCGGAGAAGAAAAAAGTGCTTGTTGCTGGCGGCGGCCCGGGCGGATTGTATGCGGCATATACAGCAGCCCGAAAGGGGCATCAAGTTATTCTGTGCGAAAAAGAATCAGATGTGGGCGGTATATTAAAAAGTGAACAGGCTCTTCCTTTTAAACACGAAATGTATGAACTGTCTGGTACATACAAACTCTTAGCAGAAAAAGCAGGTGTAGAAATCCGTCTGAACACAGAGGTTACGAAAGAATACGCAGAAAAAGAAGATGTGGATGCATTGATCATAGCCGTTGGTTCCACGCCGCTGGTTCCACCGATTCCTGGTTTGAACGGGAACAATGTAGTACTCGTCAATAACTATTATCTGGAAAAAGAAAAGGTCAGTGACGAAGTAGTCGTATTTGGCGGCGGCCTTGCCGGGTGTGAATGCGCAATACATCTTGGCATGGAAGGTAAAAAAGTCTGCCTGGTAGAAATGCGTGATGAACTTGCTCCAGATGCAAATGTACGCCATCGTCCGCTTCTTTTAAAAGAAATAGAGAAATACGCAACTGTTTATACCGGGTACAAGGGCCTGGAAGTTACAGCGGATGGAATTCTTTGTGAAGACAAGAATGGCAGCAAGCAGCTTGTTCCTGGAAAATCAGTAATTTGCGCCCTGGGACAGCGTTCACGTACAGATGCGGTTACAGAATTACAGGATGCAGCGCCTTTTGTAAGAGTGATTGGTGATGCGGCAAAAGTATCAACGATTACAAATGCCGTCTATTGGGGCTACCATGCTGCTTTAGACATTTAAGAGAAAGCGGGAAAAAGGTTATGAATTTAGATAAGAAAAGATGGATCATACTAGCGGCAGCATGTCTGATCAATTTGTGTTTAGGTTCAATTTATGCATGGAGTGTATTTGCTTCTTCCATGGCAGAACATTTTAGCAATGCCCTTGGACAGAATGTAACATCTGGTGATCTTGCAATTGTATATACAATTGCAAATGCAGTAGGGCCTGTTACGATGATTTCCGGCGGAGCAGTCAATGACAGGCTGGGACCGAAAAAGGTGATTACACTGGGTGGTATCATGTTTGGCGGCGGCATGGTGATTTCTGGTTTTGCAACCAGCGTTTCATTTCTAATCGTCAGCTATGGTTTGATAGCCGGACTGGGACTTGGAATGGCCTATGGGGCAACCATCTCTACGAGTGTGAAATATTTTCCGGATAAACGTGGTCTGATAGGCGGCATTACGACTGCTGTATATGGAATGAGTTCCGTGATTCTGCCTCCTATTGTTACGATTATTGTAAATCGCTGGAATGCTGCGGTTGCGTTCAAAGCGGTTGGAGCGGTTTTTCTGGTTATTATTCTTATAAGCACACAGTTTTTGGAGCAGTGTCCCCAGAATTATGTCCCGGCAGGTTACAAACCGCCTGCAACGCAAAAGGGCACAGCAGATCTGAACTGGAAAGAGATGCTCAGGACGCCGGTATTTTATGTCATGCTGCTTCTGCTTACAAGCGGAGCTTTCAGTGGCATGATGGTTATTTCCCAGGCATCGGCAATGGCACAGGGAATGATTGGGATGACAGCCATTGCAGCGAGTGCGGCGGTATCAATCCTTGCCCTTTTTAATGCGTTGGGACGAATTGTGGCGGGATACATATCAGATAAAATCGGCCGGATCAATACGTTGATGACAGCATGTATTTTATGTATTGCCGGAATGCTGTGCCTGTATTTTTCTGCAAATGGACAGCAGATGTTATTCTATATTGGAATCTGTATTGTTGGTGTTAGTTTTGGTTCTTTTATGGGAGTGTATCCGGGTTTTACAGCATACCAGTTCGGTGCGCGTAATAACAGTGTAAATTATGGAATTATGTTCATTGGTTTTGCACTTGCGGGATATTTTGGACCACAGATTATGCGCAGCGTTTATAATTCAACCGGAATTTACCAAAATGCTTTTTTGATTGCCTGTGGGCTGAATATAGCAGGGATCATTCTGGCCATTTTTTACCGAATTATCAGAAAGAAGTAAATCGGTTTATGGAACAATTAAAGTTTCAAAAGTGCAAGCCAACAAAATTATGTTGAAATAGACACGGTTCATTCTTCGGGAGAATCCAAGAAGACGCTCTTGACCTTCTTTTTCCCGAAAGAAAAACTCTTCCTGGCATCCCTGATGAACTGCTGTACAAAGGGTGCTGTACGCCTTGTTTTCGACCCTCTGAAACAGGAAAACACCTTATGATGCCGCATGGAAGTCATAAGGCGAAAATACCTTGAAAACGCTTCAACTTAAGCGTATTTCACCCGACGAGGTGAATCTGATGCCTAAGCTGATCCGTTTCAATCGCTAACTAACTGATAAAAATCTGCTGCCAGACTGGAAGTAAACGTTTCACATTTTTGGAATATGGCTGGTGGAATTTAGTCCTGCACTGGAATTTACTTTTTCAATTCAGCGCAGGACTTTCCAGATACTTATCAGCCGGGCATATTCCAGACAGCTATTGTTCATTTCCTGTGTATAAATAGTTGATATATTTTACAGCATTGCCGGTTCGGGGAGAATTGCCGACCACGCCAAGATATATGTCATCGTGAAACCCTGCCTGCTTCAATAACCCCTTTTGTGAAACAATAAGGCCCATTGGGTATTCTTCCGTTACTGCCTGATAAGGCAGGGAGCTGTCTGCAAGTAAATCTTCGGAATTGTCTTCCAAAATGGATGTGTTGGCAACGAGGTATGGTTTTAGCGCGTCAAAGGTATCTGGAGATAAATCCCGAAGTAAATGCTCCAGATTGCACAGGTATCCGTTTTGCGAGAATGCGTCAAATGACTCCTTGTCCATCAAAACTACATCGAGCTGTTCGCTGTCGATAGCAGCAAGGATTTTTATGCGGGAGGCATAAGTGTATTCATGATGCGGATTGTTTGGGTCGCTAGTCAGGTATAGCCCGGTGTATAACTGCACCTTTTTTTGGGAAATATTTTCATCCATAAACCCCAGAAAATCTTCGCTTAGCTGAAGATTCAGCGGTTCGCTGGAAGATATATTAATAAGGCCGGCATAGAGCACAGTATCTTTCCTGGTAAAGCGCCCATAAGCGGTATAGCCGATGATATATAGGAAGATGAAACAGACTATCATTGGGAATTTGTAATAATCCCAGATGTACTGTAGCTTCTGTTTTCCGTGGAGCCGCTTCCATTGTTCCTTTTTTGCGGTTATAGTTTTATTCGGTTTCATAAGCAAATTTCCGTGGGCTTAAAAAGTTCCCAGCATCCTTTCGTTTGGAAGTTACTGCGGTTCAGAGGCAGATTCTTGGTTAGATTCTGTTTTTTCCTGACAAAGCAGCAGGATATTGGACAGCAGGCATGAGCAGAGCAATGCGCACAGGCCTTCCCCAAAAATGATAGCCGGGGTAAAAAAGCGTACTACAACCAGCAGCATTGCAAAATAAATGGCAGCCATTGATATGGTGCAGAACAAAAACCGGATGCCCACAAACAGCGCATTTTTAAACATTGCGCTAATTGTATTTTCAAATCTTGCCATAAGAGGGAAAATATACATGAGGACAATGGCATAGGCAGCCGCGGCAATAATAAGGAACGCAGTACAAAGGGTCCAGAAAGCATTTTCGTACCGCATGTGGTATACGACATACCCGTCCACGCCAAGGATAATTCCCATACATAGAAGAATCATCCAGACGATGGTGCTCTGCTTTAAATTTACCCGGAAAGAATGGAAGAAAGCTTTCGTGATGTTGCCCTCATCATTCTTGGCTATCTTCAATGTGACATAAAAAAGCGCGGTGGTTGACGCCCCGATTGTTACAATGGGGATGCAGCAAATAAACCATAGGATATTCAGATAAACACTGTAAACGACTTTGTTGATAAGCTGCATAAGCGGTCCGTCCAGATTGAATAAATTTCTCATAGTGGTTCCTCCTTGTTTGTGTAAGCTGCCTCCCCTGGGCGCCTATGTGGTATATGGCAGGTACGGCATGGTTTACTGCTTCTGATTAATTTTCTGTAGATTCCCTGTAAATCAGGTTAGTTTCCGTGTGCACGGTACAATAATTCAAAGAAGGCTCATTGATACGGGACATCAGCAGGTTTATGGCGTAGTATCCCATGATTTGGCTATGTATATGGATAGAAGTAAGCGCAGGCGTAACAATTTTTGCATCCGGCGAATCATCAAATCCGCACAAATAGACATCCTGCGGAACGGAATACCCCAGTTTCTTCAGTACCTGCATAGCATCAATCGCCACAAAGTCATTGGCGCACAGAAATACGTCTGGCATGTGCCTTAATTTTTGCAGACATTCTGTCAGATAATCCTGATAAGCTGCGGGGTCCGGGTCAAGGCCTTCCGGCGGATTCCCTGTGATGCAGTACGCATCGGGGCAGGAAAGCCCTGACAGGTACAAGGCCTGCCGATAAGCAGTGTAGCGTTCAAAAAAGGACTGGCAATGCAGATGTTTGCCAATGAATCCGATATTTGTCTTTCCGCGCCGTATCATTTCCTGAATGAACAGATAGATGTTGGACTGATTATCCATGAGTAGGATATCTGCTTCTAAAGGCTCTTTGAAACAAGGCGCTGGAGCGTCTATCAGTAAAACGGGGAGACCCAGATTGCAAATCATTTTGTCGTAGTTATAATCAAACATCTCAATGCAGATAATACCGGCGGTCCGCTCTATGGAAAAGGACGCAGGAAGCGTCAGGGAATTGATTTCTTCCGAAAGAATCCGATGCATGGTAAGCGTGTATCCCAGCCCTGAAAGCTCTTTCTGGAATTTATCCAGCATAACTGTTGCAAAATGGGAGTTTCCCAGTAAATTCGTGATAAATAAGGCAATCTCGGCATTTTCTTTCGGCGCTGAAAGGGCAAGTACCGGCATGCCTGAATCGACTACTTTTACATATGAAAATTGCTTATAACCCATCTCTGCTGCTTTCTTTAATACTTTTTCCCGGGTTGCATCTGCCAGTATTCCGGTATTGTTGATGGCCTTGGAAACAGTATTGCGGGAAATGCCCAGTTCTTCTGCGATATCCTGAATAGTAACTCGTGTCTTCATATATGCCTCCTTGTCATTAATCCTATAATAAAAGCTGACGTACCTAAATGCTGTTATGGTTTATTTTACATTCTGTGATGCTAATTACTATTATAATGTGCAAATGATTATGTGTCAAATGTAAAAATTAAAAAAATGAAATAATTTATGGGTTAAGTTTTGCTTAATGGTATTTTTCCAAGGCGTTTTGTACATAAAAGTAAAAAAACACAAAAAATACTTGGGCAAATGAACCATCAAGTGTTGACTAAATGTAAAATTGATGGTATAAATGTAATATACAAATCTCAACACAAAATTTTACAAATGCACAAATTTTAACGTATGGAAGGGGGATAGTAAGCAATAGGAGTAGGCAAATGCAAAAATGGAGGGATTTGGAAGAAAGGAGGAAATTATGAGAACAACTACAAAAACTGTTCCAAGTGGAAAACAGGGCAACACAGGCGCCGGATTGCATAACGCGCTGTTATACATTAAGCAGCACTGGCAGCTTTATCTGATTTTCTTAATGCCGGCATTATTGCTGACACTGATTTTTAAGTATGCGCCTATGAGCGGTATCCTGATCGCATTTCAGGATTATAATCCCTTTAAAGGGGTCTTTGGCAGCGAGTGGGTAGGGCTAAAGCATTTCACAAGGTTTTTGTCTTCGCCTGATTTTATGGGTTATTTGGCAAATACATTAAAGCTGAGTGTATACAGCCTGTTGTGGGGATTCCCGGTTCCGATTATTTTGGCGCTTTTGCTGAACAGGATCCAGAGCACGGGTATTAAGAAAAAAATACAGCTGATACTTTATCTGCCGAACTTTGTATCGGTCATCGTACTTTGTGGTATCGTGCGTATCTTCCTCTCTGTGATCGGCCCGGTAAACCTTTTGTTGGGAAGTGACATCAACTTTATGACAATGCCGGAGGCATTCCGCTCTATCTATATTATCAGCGGTATCTGGCAAGGGGCAGGGTGGGCTTCTATTATGTACACCGCTTCTTTATCCAATGCCAGCCAAGAGCTGAGGGAAGCCGCAGTCATGGACGGAGCAAATATCCTGCAGCAAATCCGGGTAGTAGAGTGGCCTGCAATCAAGGATATGGTAGTGCTCCAGTTTATCCTGCAGGCAGGCAATATCATGAGTATCGGATTTGAGAAGGCATATGCGCTGCAGACAGACCTGAACCTTCCGGCTTCTGAAATCATTGCTACCTATGTATACCGAAAGGGCTTGATTGATGGGGATTACAGCTTTTCAACGGCGGTGGGCCTTTTCAATACTGTGATTAACGTGATTCTTCTGCTTGTTGTGAATAAAATTGTAGCAAAGATGAATGACGGACAGGGATTATAAGGAGGTGCATACGGGATGAAGAAGAAAAGCGTATTTTCAAGATATTCAACGCAGGATAAGCTTCTGCTGATAATTGGGTATGTGCTGCTTGGGTTATTTGTAATTGCAATTGTGGTACCGCTAATCTACATTGTCGTGGCGTCCTTCATGGATCCTATTACGCTGCAGAACAAAGGGATTACATTTGATTTTAATAAATGGACGACGACAGCTTATGAACGTGTTATGACAAATGCCCAGATTTGGATTGGATTTAAAAATGCGATTATCTATTCTATATTGTTTACAGTCGTGTCCGTAGCAGTTACCTTGCTGGCGGCTTATCCGTTGTCCAGGGCAGATTTTAAGGGAAAAGGATTTTTCAATATTATCTTCATGATTACGATGTTCTTTGGCGGCGGCCTGATTCCTACATATTTGGTCGTAAGTAACTTGGGGCTTGTGGATAGTATGTGGGCGGTAATACTTCCCGGGGCGTTCAGTGTCTGGAATATGACGATTGCAAGGACGTATTACAGGGGAATTCCCCAGGAGCTTCGTGAGGCGGCAGATGTAGACGGCGCAAGCGAGCTGACATTCTTTTTTAAGATTCTGCTTCCGGTATGTACGCCTGTGATTGCAGTGCTTACCTTATGGCAGTTCGTTGGCATGTGGAACAGCTACTTTGACGCAATGATTTACTTGAATGATTCTGCAAGGCAGCCGCTGCAGCTTGTGCTCCGTTCTATCCTGATTCAGAACCAGCCGGAATCAGGCATGATTGCAGATATGCAGAGTACGGCGGCACGTGCGCAGTTAGCAGAACTCCTGAAATATGCAACCATTATTATCTCCAGTTTACCGCTTCTGATTATGTATCCGTTCTTCCAAAAATATTTTGACAGCGGTATCATGGCTGGCGCCGTAAAAGGCTAAGCAGGAACGTAAGAAGGAGGCACAGTATGAGATTTAGATATGGAAAGCGAATCATAGCGGCGGCATTAGCGGCCTGTATGGCAGGTTCCCTTGCCGGCTGCGGTGGAAAGAAGGAAATCAATGACGGCACATTCCGTCCGGTAGACGAGGCGGAGCTTCAGTTCCCGCTGAAGGAGAAAAAAACGCTGACTGGCATGATTAGTTATCCTGCCAATACAGAGTCTGACCCGAATAACAGGACAATCTTTAAGCGGCTTGAGGAACAGACAAATGTTGAGATTGACTGGACGGCTATTCAGGCGGACCAATGGGCGGATAAGATTTCTCTGAACATGTCTGACCCGAATAAATTGACGGATTTTATTTTTACCGCTGGATTTACAGACAGTAATCTGCTAAGATATGGTGAGTACGGCGCAATCATCCCGCTGGAGAAGTATATTGACGCCTATATGCCCAACTTGAAAGCTATTTTTGACAAATATCCAGAATACCGGGTTATGAGTACGGATGTAAATGGGCATATTTGGTCGCTGCCCTGGATTGAACAGCTTGGTTCTGGAAAAAAGGCAATCCAGACGATTGATAATATGAGCTTTATCAACAAGAAGTGGCTGGATTTCCTGAATCTGGAAATACCGGAGACGGTTGATGAATTTGAAGAAGTTCTGATTCAGTTCCGGGACCATGCATCTGAGCTTCAGGAAGAGTTTGGGATTGACGGGAGCATTATCCCAATGTCCTGTATTGTAAACGACGGCGGCCAAGATCCTGCAATCCTGATAAATGGCTTTGGGGAAGGGTATGGTGATGCAGATAAGGGCAGGCATATTGCAGTTACTGACGACCAAAAGGTAATCTGCAGTGCAACGCAGGAAGGATATAAGGCAGGAATTGAGTGGCTGAATAAGCTGTACGAGGAGAAGCTGATTGATCCGGAAGCATTTACGCAGGAGTGGTCTACCTATGTATCCAAGGGGAAATCCGGACGTTACGGGGTCTGCTTTAGCTGGGATGTAGGGAATATTGACAACTTAAAAGACTGGGTTCCCCTTCCGGTGCTGACGGCAGATACAAGGAACCTGACCCCGCAAAATGGTTCTTATACCAGCGGATATGACCGCGGGCGCTGCGTCGTTACTTCAGTCGCTGAGAACCCGGCGCTGGTATGCGCATGGCTTGACCAGATGTACGCGCCGATGCAGTCCCCTCAGAATAACTGGGGAACCTATGGGGAAGATGATGATTTTGATATCTTTGAAATGGGCAAGAATGACAAGGGTGAGGATATGCTAAAGCATGCGCCTTTGGGAGATGCTTCCCCAGTAGAAGTAAGGGAGGCAGAAGCGGTAGGCGGACCCCTTGCTGTGCTGGATGAATATTATGACGTATATGTAACTTGCCCAGATGATGCGAAGTACCGCCTTGACTGGATAGAAGAGTACTATACGCCGGATATGCACACCGAAAATGTATATCCCAATATTTTCATGAGCCGTGATGATACGGAGAAGCTTTCGAACCTGCAGGCAGATATTTCAAAAGCCATCAATGCGAAGAAAGCAGACTGGATTATGAACGGGTTTACAGATGCAGATTGGGAAGATTATCTGGAGGATCTAGAGGCATATGGCTTAAGTGAATATCTGGAACTGTTCCAAGTCTATCTGGATAAGTACAACGCAGAAACGGCGGAAAATTAAACGGTTCAGTAACATGCCAGGCCGTATTTTCAGCAATATGGATGAAAATACGGCCTGTGTATATTTATTTTGGAAAGGAGATATGAATTATGACAAGTCAGACATTACGTGAAGCGCGAAAATACGAAGAGGCTTTCGGAAAATTAATAAAAGAAGATGAACGTCCGGATTTCCATCTATCTCCACGTACAGGCTGGATGAATGACCCAAATGGGTTTTCCTATTATAAAGGGCAGTACCATATGTTTTATCAGTATTATCCCTACGAATCCAAATGGGGGCCGATGCATTGGGGCCATGCGGTGAGCGATGATTTGCTGCACTGGGAATACCGCCCGGCGGCATTGGCGCCAGACGAGGCTTATGACAGGGACGGATGCTTTTCCGGGAGCGCCATAGAACTTCCGGATGGAAGGCATCTGCTGATGTATACAGGCGTGGTAAAGGAGCATCTGGGAAATGACGATTATCAGGAAGTGCAGACACAGTGCATTGCGGTAGGCGATGGGACAGATTATGAAAAATATGGGCAGAACCCTGTGCTGGATGAAAAAGATTTGCCAGAAGGCGCAAGCAGAGTTGACTTCCGCGACCCGAAAATGTGGAAAAAATCAGACGGAACTTATGCCTGTGTGGTAGGGAACCGTCCTGCGGATGGAAGCGGGCAGATCCTTTTGTATACCAGCGCAGATGGCTTTCACTGGGAGTTTCAGAGTGTCTTAGCGTCCAACAACAACCGATTTGGGAAGATGTGGGAATGTCCAGATATCTTTGAATTGGATGGAACATGGGTGCTGCTTACCAGCCCGCAGGATATGCTCCCGGAAGGGTTTGAATACCATAATGGAAATGGGACGCTCTGCCTGCTGGGTGATTTTGAGGAAGAAGCGGGCGCCTTTCATGAAACACATAATCAGTCCATTGACTATGGCATTGATTTTTACGCGCCTCAGACCGTGCTGACGCCGGATGGGCGGAGGGTCATGATTGGATGGATGCAGAACTGGGATTCCTGCAGTATCCGTTCACCGGAAGCGCCTTGGCTTGGGCAGATGAGCCTGCCAAGGGAATTGTCCATCAAGGACGGAAGGCTCTATCAGAAGCCAATCCGGGAATTGGATAAGATGCGGCGCAATAAAGTGGCTTATATGGGCGTGGAAGTTTCAGGCATTGTTAAGCTTGACGGAATCAAAGGGAGAAGAGTTGATATGGAGCTTACGCTCCGGCCCGGCGATACGCAAAACCTATACCATAAGTTTGCTGTCCGGTTTGCCCAGAATGACAAATATTATACTGCTTTGAGTTTCCGTCCCAAGGAGTCTATCCTGAAAGTAGACAGGAAGTTTTCCGGTTCCAGAAGGGCAATCATCCACCAGCGCCGCAGCCTGGTAAATTCTGTGGATGGGGAACTGAAGCTGAGGATGATCTTAGACCGATATAGCGTAGAAATTTTTGTAAATGACGGTGAACAGGTGATGACAGCGACTATGTACACGGATCAGGAGGCAGAGGGCATTTCGTTTTTTGCAGATGGGATTGTGAATATTGATGTAGTGAAATACGATTTGGCAATAGATTAGCAGGATGTGTTTTTATGAAAGCTTATTTATTTGTTACAAAAATTCGGATACAGTCGGCTCTGGCTTACCGGTTCAATGTTATCTCCACCATACTAATCCAGTGTTTGCTCATGTTTGCTATGGCATGTTTTTGGAATGCTGCTTATGGAGGGATGGGATCTGTGTCGGGAGTCAGGGAGCAGGACATGCTCACCTATACCATGGTATCCGTCATTATGGGGAACCTGCTGACCATGGGCGTGGAAGGGCGGATTGAGAGCAGCGTCAGGTCTGGCAGCGTGGCGCTTGATATGTTAAAGCCTGTGAATATCTATGGCATCTATCTGGCAGAGGATTTGGGTGATATGGCTGTCGCCCTGTTTCAGATTATTGATGATCCATGCTTTGGCGGCATCCGTAATTTCAACCGGATGCCCGCTGCGGGGTGCATCAGACAATGCCTCTTTAACTCCACCCTCAAAATATTTGCTGATACAAAGCCGTACAGTATTAATGCTGACGCCAAGTCCTTCTGAGATGTCTTTATTCTCCGTAAATGCGTTTTTTTAACAAGACTATTATAACACACATTTTAACTATCAGATACTTATTTTATATATTATACCAGGTATCAAAACACTGAGCGTTTGTTATAGGATTCATCTAATCTTATGCTGTTTACTCTGCGTAAGACGATTCGGTTTTTCCCAGTGTCAAAATATTTAATATCTGCTGCGGGATTAGAGCGTGTTTGAAAAATGCTCTAGCCCAGCAGATGCACCATAATAATCCCTGCTGCGAATGGAACTGGAAACAGGTTCAATGACCGTTCTCCCAATACCAGTAAAAGCAGAAAGGAAAGAAAATACCAGATGCCGCAGCTCAGCGTACTTAATGTGATAAATGTGATAGCTTCCATCGGAATTCCCCGGTGCATCCATCCCCTGCACAGATATGCCAACCATTGAATTCCAAGGGTCATCCCCAGCGCTGCTCCGGCAGGAAGCGCCTTGGCCAGAAGATATCTTTTCCTGTCTACTGGAAAATATTTAATTTTCTGGTACACCGGCCGCCAGTGTTCTCCTTCTCTTCTGGTGAAGCGCGCCATGGTAAAGAACATACATCCCATGACAACTGCGGCCGCCAACTCTGCCATATACACCGGCTCTTCATAATCTCCGCACAGAGCCAGAATGAAATAAATGCTGTTTCCCAAAAACAGAAGCATCCCTCGGGTGCCCATGGTTCCTTCCCCGGTAAATCTCTGATTGATATTTAAAAAGGGGGAACGCACAAAACCTCCCAGGCCATTTGGATGATCAAACTGTATAATTTTTTTCCACATATTGCCTCCTCTTTGATAAGTCAATTTTTTGCCGTGTTCCTTTTGGTAAGTCAATGTCTTATCATATAATACATCCACTTTGATAAGTCAACTTCTTCCTGCACCGTGTTTTCCATTATGTTCCGCAGATTCGGTGAAAGATTTTCCAGATCTGCCAGGGCCTCAAACCCCACTCTGCTGACCTGAATTCCCACAATTCCAGGCTCTCTGCTCAGTTTCAGCTGATTCCCGGTCTCAGGGGCGCCTTTCAGCAGGCAGTAGCGGGATTTCAGGGATTCTATGGAATCGGAATAAAGAAGTTTCCCCTGCTCTAACAGCGCCACGCCGTCTGCAATCTGTTCCAAATCTGTGGTAAGGTGGGAAGAGAACAAGACCCCGATTTGTTCCTCCTCCACCGCTTCCTGCAAAAGCTCCAGAAACTCTTTTCGAAATACAGGGTCCAGATTCCCGGTGGGTTCGTCTAAAAGAAGCGTTTTCGGGTGATGGGACAAGGCAAAGGCAAACTGAAATTTCAGCCGTTCCCCTTTCGACAGCATACCTGGCCAAGCTGATTTTTTCAGCCGGAATACAGAAAGCCATTTCTGAAAAGAATCTTGGCTGAAATCAGGATAAAAGCTGCCGAAAGCCATTCCATTATCCCACAAGCTTCTGGTTTCAAAAAACATCGGTTCATCCATCATCAGACCAATCTGCGCTCTGGCAGGAATTGGCTCGCGATCCATGTCATATCCTGCAATCCATATTTTTCCGCCGCTTTTTTTTGTATGGCCCGACAATAATTTCATCACCGTTGTCTTTCCTGCGCCGTTTCTGCCAATCAGCCCGAAAATGCTCCCTGCCGGCACTTCCAGGGATATGCCATGCAGCCGAAAATTGCGGTAGCTCCTGGAAAGCCCTTCTGCTTTTATGCAGCTTTCCCCTGTTTTTTCTTCTTTCCTGTTTACTCCATTCCGGCAGGAAGAAAATTCTTCTGCCTTTGTGCAGTTTTTATCTGTTAATTCCTCTTTCCTGTCTAATCCAACCTGATATTTTTCCATCGTCCTTTCCTCCCGCCATCTTCTTAATCCCGCAAAACTGTAACATCCGCTGTTCTTTTCAGCGGCACCTCGTTCATATCCTTCAGAGATACCTGCCTACAGCTCTTCAAACAGCACCTCGATATAATCCTGCATATCTTCTTTTGACAGCCCCGCCATCTTCCACTCTGCTGCCAGTTTTCCCAGTTCTTCTTCCAACATCTGCATCTTTTTTTCTTTCAGCATGTTGGTATTCTGCCTGGAAACGTAGAATCCTTTGCCCTTTACGGAATAGATCAGTCCTTCTTTTTCCAGTTCCTCGTATGCCCGTTTTGTGGTAATTACGCTGATCTGCAAATCCTTTGCCAGAGAACGTATGGAAGGCAGCATTTCCCCTTCCTGAATCTCTTTGGCTATCACCGCATCCTTAATCTGCCGGATGATCTGCTCATAGATCGCAAGATTACTGGTATTTGAAATTAAAATTTTCATCTGCGCCCTCTTTCTAACCCTGTTCTTTTATATTTCATCATAGTACACGTCTGCACAGCCGAATTTCCAGTAGAGATATCCCACGGTAAATATATTTATGCCATAATCTATCACCGCAATGATCCAGTCCAAAATGCTCCAGAAACCTTCAAACACAAGAAAATTCAAAAAGCAGCATACCAGTACCAGAATAATAACGGCATTTGACAACTGATAAATCTTTTTTCCAGTCTGCTGACTTTCTTTCACCGGTTTAATTGCAGCAATGGTATAAATACTCATGGCTCCGCTGAAGGGAATGGCTTTTAAAAAAAGATTTTTCCAAAACAGAGGAGCCTTCAGATTCATGCAGGCAAGAAACAAAGTCATCACCCCCAGAATCATCAGAAATATCCACATCATCCGCCGTATCTGCATAGCCGCAAATTCTTTTCTGGTGACAGGAAGCAGATACAAAAGCTTGTTATTTTCCAAAGTCACCAACATTGCAAATCCCATTGCCACCCACATCAGAGCGGCTGCCAGGATGAAAGGCTCCGGTTCTTCTCTGCCTCTGACCTCATTCAGCCCCCAGATAATTCCTGCCAGAACCAAAACAAACCCCATTCTTCCCCTGGCCGTATAGAGTGAAGCCCGTATCTCTACCAACATTTCCTGCCCGGTACTCAGGAATTTTGCCGGAGAAAAATTCTTCCACCCTGCGCACCGCCCGGCCTCGTTTCGTCTGTTGTTTTCTGTATTACTTACACTGTCTATTCTATTTTCTCTCATTTACAAAGTCCTCTCCTTTTGCTGCCGGAGTACTATCAACACATCTCTGTTTTATGAAGTGTTTTTTCCACAAAGTTTCAAAATTTTCCATCCAGATACTCCATTAACTGGGCCAGCGCAGGCCGGGACTGGCTGACCTCCGCAGGCAATTCCCCGCCTTCTGTCCGGCACAGCCCTTCTTCGTAATATTCCATCCTCCGCCTGCCAATCAGATGTTTCTTCAGACAGTCCAACTGCTCTTTGCTTCCTCTTACAATCCGGTACTGTTCCTCTATCTCCGGCATGGTGAGGGAAAATACCTGCCGCCCCTGAGACACCATGGTAACTGCGTCTGCATATTGTTCCAGTTCTTCTGTCAAATGGGTGGCGAATAAAATACTGCAGGAATCATCCAGAATATCGTAAAGCATATTCATCCATTCTCTCCGAAACACCGGGTCCAGTCCTGCTTCCGGCTCATCCATCAGAATCAGCCTGGGATGGTGGGCCAGGGCGAAAGCAAGCTGAAACTTCATATAATTCCCCTTGGACATTTTTCTGATATTCTGCCGGATATCCACTTCAAATTTCCGGCAGTAAGACAAAAAAGCTTCCCGGGAATAATTCTCATAGTATTTCCCATATACCTTTGCCGCATATTTTGCAGAAAGATCCAACCGGAAATACTCATCGTCAAAGATCATGCCCATCTTCTGCCGGCAGCGTCCCGGCTCCTGCTTCATACTGATTCCTTCTATCCGGACATCTCCCTGACTGATACGGGAAAGCCCGCAGAGCATGTGAAACAGCGTTGTCTTGCCTGCTCCGTTTCTGCCTATAACTCCCATAAAAGTTCCAGGCTCCAGTGTTAGATTTACTTCCCGCAGCCAAAACGTGTCGCCCCGTTCCGCTCCCCCATGTTCTATCTGCAGCAACGGCTGCAGGCTATTGAATTCCGTTTCTTTCCGTCCCATCTGTGCTCACCTGCCCTTTCCGGAATTTTTCATATCCCTGTATATATTCCGATTCTTTTTCACTATCCCCATCTGCGCTCACCTGTCCCTTCCATAATTTCTTTTTAACGCACAATAGACCTGTGTATATACTGTATATATTAATATATACAGTATATACACAGGTCTGTCAAGTGTTTTTCAAAAAATACTATGAAAGCCCTTGGCTTCCATAGCATGGATGGCCATGCGGCCTGTCGTACGACAAGCTAAGCAAGATGGAAGTTTATTATGAACATTTTCAAACACATACAGTACCACAACGAACAATCTATATTTCGATACACAGGAACTACCGGAGCCAAATATAATACGTTCGTTGCAGTACTAAGAGGCTGCCGGCAAAGCTGCTACTTCACCTTCCGGAACAACCTTCTGGCATTTTCTCTGGTGACTGCCTCCACTTCCTCGTGAGAAATTCCTCTGAGTTCTGCAATTTCCCGGGCCACATAGAGCAGGTTCAGAGAAGAGTTCCGCTTTCCCCGCTCCGGTTCTGGCGACAGGTAAGGGCAGTCTGTCTCCAAAAGAATCTGCTCTAACGGAAGCTTTGCAGCCACTTCTTTTAATTTTTTGGCATTTTTAAAGGTCACCACGCCGCCGATTCCAATGTAATATCCCATTCTGACATATTCTTCTGCCATTTCCAGGGAATAAGAAAAACAATGGATCACGCCGGGAATCTCCTCCCCATGGATGCCCTGCACCAGTTTTAACGTGTCCTCCGCCGCGTCTCTGGAATGTATAATCACCGGAAGGCCCTCTTCTCTGGCAAGCTCCATCTGCCTGCAGAACCAGTAACGCTGGCTGCGTTTTACCTCTTCGTCTTTATCCCAGTAATAATCCAGTCCGATTTCTCCTATGGCGGCTATTTTCGGCAGCCTGCTTGTCTGCTGCATCCATTCATAGACTTCCTCATTCAAATCACTGATATTACTGGGATGAATTCCTACGGCCCCGTAAATGAAATCATACGCATTTGCCAGAGCAACGGTCTTTTGGGTTCCTTTTAAATCAGAACCCACATTTACAATCGTCTCTATTCCCTGCTCCTGCATGGAGGACAGCAGTTTTTCTCTGTCACTGTCAAACCTTTCGTCGTCATAATGGGCATGGCTTTCAAAAATCATACTATCACGCTTTCTGCATTCTCTTCATTTCTATGTATCAGGCAGATACTGTTTTTCTTTTTCTTTTTTACGCAGTACAATGCTTTGTCTGCTGCACAGAGATAATCCCACATACGATGCTGATGTTCCGGAATACCGCTGCGGATTCCCTGGGAAATTGTCAGATATTCGGATTCCTGAGATTCTTTATGCTCCAGTTTCAAATCCAGAACCTTCTGCCGAAGCTCTTTTGACAGACTTAAAATCTCTTCGTCGGTCTTTCCGTAATAAATAACAATGAATTCATCTCCGCCGTACCGGGCGCAGAAAATATTTTGATCCCGCTGCATCAGTCCGCCCAATATTTTCCCAATCTCTTTCAGGCAGTCGTCTCCTGCCTGATGCCCATAGGTATCATTATATTGTTTAAAATAATCCACATCAAAAATTTCCACGGAAAGCATATCCTGTCTTTCTCTGGCTTTGTCAAAAATCTTTCCGGTATAATCATTCAGCTTGTAACGGTTGGCAAGGCCTGTTAAGGCATCTTTTTCAGAACGCTCCTGAAGAATCTGTTTCTCCTTCAGCAGCTCTTTTTCTTTTTTCCTGGCCCGTTCCAGGCTGAACCGAAGCTCTGTGGCCCGATGAAAAACGCTTACGCCTTCTTCTTTCAAGATTTCACTCTCTTCATAAAGCCTGGCGCATACCTCCAGATAATTTTCCCGCTCCTGCACGGCGCGGTAATATACCGCCTGACGGCGCAAAAGCTCAATTTTCAGATTTGTAATTCCGGATTCCTCCGCCATCCGATCCAGCTTTGGAAATACTTTCTCAAGTTCCTGGTATTTTTTGATTTCCAGAAGAAAATCCAGAAAATCAAAAACATCCTCATGGCTGTCTATCAGCGTTTGAAATCCTTTCAGGTTTTGGACAATATTCTCAATATACTGATCCCGCTCCTGCCAGCGGCCCTGCTCATGACGTATTTTGGCAGACAGTCCCCGGGTCATAAAATAATTAAACTCTGCTTCTTTGCCTGCCTGGTGGATTTTCTCTTCGTATTCCTCGGCCTCTTTCAGATTTTTCCGAAAAAGACTGCACCTTCCCAGGGAAGCATAGGCAGTAGCCAGATTTATTTTTCCAAAGAAATCATCCCTGTAATTCCAGAAAGTCTGCGATGCCTTTTTCAGATAATGAACCGCTGCATCGTATTCTCCGAAGGACATATACAGCCTTCCCACGTTGCTGTTTACAAGGGCTGTTTCATAAGGATATTCATATTTTTTCCCATAAGCAAGGGCTGTAATATACTGATCCAGTGCAACTGTGGCATTTCCCCTGTTTACAGCGTCAATTCCCATGGCATTGTGGGAACGCACCAACAGTCTCCACTGGGATGCTTCCCGCTGATTCACAATTCCCTCGGTTAAGCTGTTAATCATGTTCTGATAATCATTCAGGCAGAAATACCCTTCTGCCTGATAATAACAGGCAAAGCCCAGAAGATAGGAATCCCTGCTGTCTCTTCCTATCTTGATGAGCTTTTTACAATTCTCCATATACGCTCCGCCTTTTCTGCAACGGCACTCTGCAATCTCTTTTACCAGTTCTCGGATCTCTCCGCCATAACCTGTAAAATCCATTCTTTTCCTCCATTTATAATTTTGCCTGCAAATCATTTGGCTTACGGATATATCAGCAGATTTCCGCTCCGGAAGGCATATCCTTCTCCGGCGCTACCAGTGCCAGTTCACCGTTTTCATTCTCTGCGCACAGAAGCATTCCCTCAGACAATACTCCCGCCAGTTTTGCAGGCTTCAGATTTACCAGTACCATTACTTTTTTGCCCACCATTTCTTCCGGTGTGTAATATTTCCGGATACCGGACACAATCTGTTTCACCTGGCTTCCAATCTGCACCTGAGAACAGAGCAGCTTCTTGGATTTGGCAACCGCTTCACAGGCGATGATTTTACCTACCTGAAACTGCATTTTCATAAAATCATCATACTCGATTTCTGCTTTCGGCTCCAGATCAATGCCCGCCTCCTCCGGCTCCTTCTCTTCCTCCTGGTCCGGATACAGTTCCTCCACTTTTGCAAATACATCTTCTAATTTCATCCGTTCGAACAGAATTTCCGGCTGAGACGTTACTTTTGTTCCGCTTCCGTAATGGCCGAAGCTGTCCAGTTCATCAAAGGGCACCTCAAATGCATTTAACTGAGAGAGGATTTTCTCAGAGGTTTCCGGCATAAAGCTCTTTAACAGGCTTGCTCCTATGGCAATGCTTTCCACCAGGTTATACAAAACCGTTGCCAACCGGGGTTTGGATGCCTCCTCTTTGGCCAGAATCCAGGGCGTAGTCTCGTCGATATATTTATTGCAGCGTTTAAACATGTTAAATATTTCTGTCAGAGCGTCGGCTACCCGAAGCTCGTCCATCTTAGCGGTTACCGTTTTCACTGTGCCGGTTACCACACGTTTCAAGTCCTCGTCCACATCCTCCGTCACATTTTCATTGGTCACCACACCGTCAAAATACTTGTTGCTCATGGAAATGGTTCGGTTCACCAGATTTCCCAGGGTATTGGCCAAATCGGAATTGCGCCGCTCTGTCACCAGCTCCCAGGAAATCACGCCGTCATTGTCAAAAGGCATTTCATGGAGCAGGTAATAACGGATGGCGTCTACGCCAAACACCTTCGTCATATCATCTGCATAGAGCACATTTCCCTTGGATTTGCTCATCTTGCCGTCTCCCTGAAGCAGCCAGGGATGTCCGAAAATCTGTTTCGGCAGCGGCAGGTCCAGAGCCATCAGAAAAATCGGCCAGTAAATGGTATGAAACCGGATAATGTCTTTTCCAATCAAATGCAGCTCCGCCGGCCAGTTTTTCCGGAACAATTCACTGGAATCCCCTTCTGCGCTGTAGCCTATCTTGGTAATATAGTTGCTGAGCGCGTCCAGCCATACATAGATCACATGCTTCGGATCAAAATCCACCGGAATTCCCCAGCTGAAGGAAGTTCGGGATACACACAAATCCTGAAGCCCCGGCAGAAGGAAATTGTTCATCATTTCATTCTTGCGGGACACCGGCTGAATAAATTCCGGATGGGTATTGATATGCTCAATCAGACGGTCTGCATAGTTGCTCATTTTAAAGAAATAAGCCTCCTCTTTGGCCGGCTGAACCTCTCCGCCGCAGTCCGGGCACTTGCCGTCTGCCAACTGGGATTCTGTCCAGAAGGATTCGCAGGGAGTACAGTACAGCCCCTCATAGGCTCCCTTGTAAATATCTCCTTTGTCGTACAGCTTCTTGAATATTTTTGCCACCTGTTCTTCGTGATCTTTATCTGTAGTCCGGACAAAACTGTCATAAGAGGAATTCATCAAATCCCAAATGTCTTTCACAGTTCCGGCAACCTTGTCCACATACTCCTTGGGGGTGATTCCGGCTTCCTCTGCCTTGATCTGAATCTTCTGTCCATGCTCATCCGTTCCGGTCTGAAAATAGACGTCATACCCCTGCTGACGTTTAAACCGGGCAATGCTGTCTGCCAGTACTATCTCATAGGTATTTCCAATATGCGGTTTCCCTGAGGTGTAGGCAATTGCCGTGGTCATATAAAATTTACTTTTACTGCATTTTGTACACATATTCAATGCCTCCTTATTAACAAAGACTACCATAGAAACGCCGGAAAGTCAAAAAAAATGAGCTTTTACCGTTCAAATCCATGCATCCAGTCTGCTTTTAAAAAATAAATCAGGAAAATAATGGAGCTGAGGCTCCAGGTCAGCGGATAAGCCCAGAATACCGTGCGGATGACTGGCACAATTTTCACTGCTATTGTAATATAGCTGATCCGGATCACACACCAGCACACCAGCATTACCACCATAGGCACCATGGATTTCCCGGCTCCCCGGAAGATTCCCGCCAGACAGTGGGAAAAGGCCAGCAGAAAATAAAACAGCGTCACCGTTCTTGCCTGAGTGGTTCCATACAAAACCACCTCCGGATTGGTGTCAAAGGCGCGAACCAGGGAGGGAATAAAAATATAAACGAAGATTCCCACCAGTTCCGCCGTGATTATGGAGCAGATAATTCCGAATCTGGCGCCCTTTTTTACCCGCTCATATTTCTTTGCCCCCAGGTTCTGTCCGATAAAAGTAGTCATGGCAAGGGTAAAACAGGTAATGGGCAGAAAACCGAAGCCTTCGATTTTGGAATATGCTCCGCAGCCTGCAACGGCAGTCATGCCAAACACATTAATGTTGGACTGAACCACCACATTGGCCAGCGCAATAATGGAATTCTGAATGCCTGCCGGAAGGCCGTTGGAAATAATCTGGCTCATCATGCTTCGGTCAAACCGGATTTTCTTCAGTTCAAGTCTGTATTCCTCTTTCGTCCGCATCAGCCGCGCCAGACATAAGAATGCGCTGACAAACTGGGAAATAATGGTTGCAAAAGCCGCCGCCCCTACTCCCATTCCCAGTACGGCAATAAACAGCAAGTCCAAAATCACATTGGTCACAGAAGAAATAATCAGATAGTAAAGCGGATGCTTGCTGTCTCCCACTGACTGCAGGATTCCTACAAACACATTATACATAACAAATCCCATGGAACCTGCAAAATAAATTCTGAAATACAATACAGAATTAGGGAACACCGAATCCGGCGTCCCCATCCACTGCAATATCTGCGGGGTTATCATGACCCCTGCCAGGGTCAGGAATACTCCTGACGCCAGTCCCAGCGCCACAAGCGTATGTACCGCCCTGGAAATCTCATCGGAACTCCTGGCGCCGTAATAGCGGGCAATCACCACTCCGGCGCCCATGGCAATTCCGCTGAAAAATCCCACCAGCAGAAAAATCAGATTGCCGGAAGAACTGACCGCTGCCAAAGCGTCGCTGCCCACAAAATTTCCTACAATCAGAGAATCTGCCGTATTATAAAGCTGCTGAAATAAATTACCCAGAAAAATCGGCACGGCAAAGGCGATAATCTTTTTCCATATGCTTCCCTCTGTCAGCAGCGTAGATTCACTATTTGGCATAAGCAATCTCCTTTCATGGGTCCTGTTTTATTTGCCCCTCTGTCAGCAGCGGCAGATTCACTGTCCTGTAGATCGTTATACCAGCTGAATCTTGCAGGAGCCCCGCATTTTCAGCGGACATTCATAGGAGCTTTCCGTTCCGTTATTCGCTATGTAGGAAATGGGGCATTTGCGGCAGTCCCCCACGGTAAATTCCCCTAATACTTCAAATTCCAGAACCGCTTTCTTTTTCCCTTCGGGAGAGTATTTCTGATTAATGTTTTTCCAGCTCAAAATCTGGCTGCAGCCTGCGCATTTGTCCATTCCCATGGACACCGTCCTGCCGCATGTGGGACAGGAATAATACATCTGATTCATGGAGCCCTTCTGCTCCACTACCTCTGCCGGAAATTGTCTGATTAATTGCGCTTTAATGTCATCACTGTGCATAATGCTCCTCCTTTTTTCTGTGCTGTTTCTATATGTTCTATTCGATATACCCCAAAAATATGTTGCCTGCCTCCTCAAACATGGTGTTGCTGTCCTGACGGCCCATTTTGCGCACCACATTTACATCCGGCTGATACAGCAGAATGTTATGCTCATCATATCCCACAATCAGCAGCGCTTCATTGTTTACCATGGCAAATACCGGCGTATTTAAATTGAGGTAATACAATACCTGCTCCACGCTGCATCCGGTAAGATCAAGGACTTTTCTGCCGTTCAGCGCCTCGGTTAAGATTTGCTTTGGGGTTTCCCCCTGGGCAATCAAATCGTCCACATCAATGTTGATTTCCTCTGTCCGCAGCAGATACGTCAGGCAGCGGGAAGCTGAGCTTTCGCTGACTCCTGCAAGATCCACCTCTCCGGCTCCAATCATTGGCTGAACGCTCTTCCTTCCTCTGCGCCAGATGTATTTTTGTTCCTGGCCTACCACAACCCCCATATTCTGATCCGCCAGAACAATGGCTTCTGTCAGTGAAGTGGTGGATAAGAGGATTCTTCCTCCGCTGTAAATGTAGTAGCTTTCCTGCGCCTTTCCTGTATCCAGCTTTACATTCCGCTTCTCGGTCAATGCAATTTCCTTCGGTATCGTTACCTGCAGCCGCTTTGGCGATTCCGCGGCCCCCTCCCCCAGAGCAATCTGAACCTGGCATTGTTTTTTCTCCGACTGGGATGTTTCTATTGTAATTTTTCTGGCGGATTCCAACTGCTGATTTTTAATGGTGTCCTGCTCTACGCTGACATTGCCGGCCTCTGTCCGGATTTCCCGATCCAGGAAAATTGTATCCCGCTCCACGTAGGCCCTGGTCACATAAAATCCTTCCTTCTGGTAGTCCTTTACCACCTGGGAATCCTTGTCTACAATGGTTACCCGGTACATGGGAAACCTGGTGTTTCCCGCAGCGTCAGTGACCACGTCCCCTGCCCTGGCCATGCCGTAGACAAAATCACTTTCCACAAATCCCACGGGCCTTAAGTATTCTCCGCTGCTGCCCTCAATCGTCCTGGTTTCCTCCCCTTCCAGATCCATGATTTTCAACGTTTCTGTTCTGTCTGTATCCTCTCCTTCCTGCCATGCTATATATCTTCCATTCTCGGACACCGCGAAGCTTCCCGGCTTCAGCCCCTCAATCACCTGCC
This sequence comes from Petralouisia sp., assembly GCF_056822245.1. Classification (NCBI taxonomy): domain Bacteria; kingdom Bacillati; phylum Bacillota; class Clostridia; order Lachnospirales; family Lachnospiraceae; genus Petralouisia; species Petralouisia sp. The sequence goes on from NZ_JBQIOP010000024.1 coordinate 35,234, forward strand.
GGGTCTCCCTGGCATCCAGATCAATCCGGTACAGTACATCCTGTGCCAGAAGATAGAAAATATTCCCGTCGCTTACATAAAACAATTTTCCCCATTCCGCTTTCAGCATCTCACTGGATTTGTCAAAGGGGATAAACAATATTTCTTCAATGGTATTGCCTACGCTGTCATAATGAAACACATTGATTCCCGTCTGGCCTTCGTGATTTCCCCGGTTCATGTAACCATACACCACAAAGTCCATACTTCCTGTCTCGTCTATTTTCATAATCCGTATCTGATGTCCGGAATGATTCTCCCGCTCGGAAATTCCTTCAGGACTGCGGAAACTGTATATCTGGGACAGATGGTTATTATCGCTGTTATAACTCCACAGTTCCCCTTCCTGTACAAACGCTATGATGTTGCCTTTTTCATTTGCCGAATACTCCACATCTGCAGAGCGAATCCCAAGCATCAGCCGGTTCTTGTTCACGGTTCCGTTTTCTCCCCGGAAAATCTGGTTCATGGTCCGCTCATAATTCAAAAGATACATCCGGCCAATTGCCTGATCGTACCGAACCCGGTAATACTCCTCCACGTTATAGTATTCCACCTCGCCGTTGTCCCCGGTGGAGGTCAGCACATACTGAAGCACAATTGCATTGTAGGAATCTCCCATTTCCTTGATGGAGGGCACCGGCGGTTCCAGACGCTCTCCCTCAAAATCCGCCCAGTTTACCTGGCGCAGACTGGAATGAATGGTCACCTTCTGCAGCGTTGTATTGTCTCCCATCTGATCCGGCTCTAAATAAGTGGCAAGGCTGTCAGAATTCTCTTTTTCAAAGGTCTGCTCATGGAACCTGCTGACAAAATCCAGGGATTCCGCCACATAATATTTCTGCTCCCTGGCAATTCTGGTATAATAAAAGGCCTGTTTTCCGGAATATTTTACGGTAAGCGCCAGCACATATTCCGTCTCTTCCTCCAGAATATTCTGAAACTGCAGGGTAAAGCGCACTTCTCCGTGTTTCCGTGAAAAATTTTCTTCTTTCCCATTTTCAATCAGACGCTCCATGTTCATGGTGCGCACTTCATAATCTACTTCTTCAATTTCATTCTCATACGTCTTTATCACAACCGGAAGGGACAAATCCTCTTCCAAGGGGGTAATGGTATCGCGCATACCCGTTCCGTCCATCTCGGAAGAATAGCCGTACAGCCCATTGATTCTGGTTTCTCCCTGCTGCAGATACACAACGGGAAGAGTGGCCGGAGCCATCTCTGAGGTCATATCTGTACTGTTTTTATAGCTGAACAATCCGGTGGCTGCCACTGTAATTGCAAAAACTGCCAGAAGCACCACCGTCTTTATGAAACTTTTACGCATTCTGATCGTATTCCTTTCCGGATTTCTCCTCCTGCAGCACCGCCAATGTGGGATTTACATGCAGAAATTCCATAAGCTCCCGAATCTGCCCATTCTCCTTTGCCCTGCCTGATTTCACCGCGCGGATCAGGATATTCTTGGGCGTGTGCTCCATATCTATAAATTCCAGGATTTGCACCTGATACCCCTTGCTTTCCAATATCCCGGCTCTGAGCGCGTCCGTGAAAAGAGCCGCCATACGCTCCTTAATTAATCCGTAGCCCAGCGCCGGCCCCAGCAGTTCATTTTTGATCTGCCCATTCAGTTCATGCTGACAGCAGGGCGCTGATAAAATCACTTTCGCGCCCCAGCGGATGGCTTTATCCAGCGCATAATCCGTGGCCGTATCACAGGCATGCAGAGTCACCACCATATCCACCTGTTCTGCGCCCTCATATCCCGCAATATCCCCCACATGAAATTCCAGTCTGTCGTATCCGTATTTTTCCGACAGCCTGCTGCATTCTGCTATCACGTCCTCTTTCAGATCCAGTCCGATGATATGTACCTGATATCCCCTCAATTCCTTCAGGTAATGGTACATGGCAAACGTCAGATAGGATTTCCCGCACCCAAAATCCAAGATGGTCACTTCCCGATCCTTAGGAAGCTGAGGCAGGATATCTTCAATAAATTCCAGAAACCGATTAATCTGGCGGAATTTGTCGTATCTGGCATTGATAATTTTCCCTTCCCGGGACTGAACGCCCAGATCAATCAGAAATTCCACCCTGCAGGAAGGATCTAAAATATAGTGCTTCTTTCTATTATGGGACAAATCAACTTCTTTTACACAGCCGGCGCAGGGTTTTTCCTTGATGGTGACCCTGCCCTTTTTGCTGATTCGCAAAACGGCCTGTCCCAGTCCGGAGAAAAGCTCCATCTGCCGGTATTCTTCCATTCGGTTCACAATCTCTGCCGCAGCTTCCTCTCTGGCATAATTTTTGTGGAATACTTTTTTCTCCTGGTACTCGCTTGCCTGAAATGACAGGGCATTTTTCACCAGTACCGGACGTATGGTAAGCTTAGCGGCGCTTTCCGGATGCCGGGGATTGCTGATGATGATTCGCTGAAGCTGTTGGTTTAAGTATTTATCTAATAGCTGGCGTAAATCTTTCATAAACTGGCCTTTCTAATTGCAATAACTGGCGTAACTCTTTCATAAGCCGGCCTTTCTGGCTGCAATAACTGCCGAAACGTCGGATTTCCCGAATATGATGCTTTCTCCATTCCCGGGCATAACTTCCCAATCATTCTATCACAAAATATCTGAGAAGTCACTCGGTTTCATCCAGAAATCTAAAATTCAAAAACCCTCTGCAGAACCTTTTTCTTCCAGTTCTGCAGAGAGTTATATATCTGCCGTTTTCCTGCCGCATTTTCATGCGCGCAGATTTTCTTACCACCAGCGGCGGCAGCGTTTATGGCGGCATCTTCTCCGATACATTTCATTAAACAAAAGCACTTCTATGAGATTCTGCAGGCCGTTGCCATGGGGCGGTCTTCCCGGAGGGGGAGGCGGCGGACCCCAGCCCGGCCCCGGCGGCGGGGGAGGCGGGCCCCAGCCTGGTTTTGGCGGCGGACCCCAGCCCGGCCCCGGCGGCCTTCTCTGTTCAACCAGATTTCCTGCCAGGGGAATCTCTTCCGCATTCAGCATATCTTCTTCCATTGCAGATTCCGCCTGCTTTTCTTCATTTTCCTGGTAATATCCGGCCGCATACTGCTCTGGTTTATACTGCTGAGGTTCATATTGCTCCGCTTCATAAGGACTGGCCTCAAATCCCTGGACGCTCTGCATATTCATCTGTTCGCCGGCGGCTCCGTCATAGATCCGGTTGACAATCTGCCGGAGCATCAGTTTATCGGGATATTCGTCAAACATCAGGCTGCCTTCATATTCCATTTTGTCGCATTCTTCTTCTACCAATGCCTGAATGGATTTCACTTCTTTGGGATATAAATCTTTTAATTTCTGCATATCCCGCTCGTATTCCAGTTCCTCCAGATATACGTTCTGCATGGGATATGCCATATAAAAGGGCATTTTATTTCTGTTTTGATCCGGCATCCGGTAAAACATTTCCTGTTTATAATCCACTGCTTTACTCCCATTTTTTCTATCTCTATACTATATGCCCTGATTTTGGTAATGCTACACCCTTTCGGGGCTTCTTCCATTGTCAACGGCATCCGCTTACAGGACTTCTTCCACCGTCAGCAGAAACAGCGCCGCCGTCAGTTCATAAGGCTGCCGTGCCAGTAAATTCAGCTGCTCTTTTAAATCAATTTCTCCTTCCTGATATCCGTAATACATACAGGCCGCCATGTAATCGCTTCCGCCCCGCTGCTTCAGCTCCGCAAGCCCCAGTATCAAATCTCTTCCTTTTCTTCCGTGAAACAGAAAAATATCCGGATAATGCTCTTTTCCCTTCAGTTTTCCAACAATTTCCCGGATAAAATCTCCGATCCGCCAGGGATGAGTCCCGGACAGACCGAACATATTCCCGCAGAGTTCCGCCGCCCCGAGAAAATAATCTTCTTTTGTATAAGCGCCCGGCTTCTTTCTGATATGTTCTTCTATATTACCGCAAAGTTTTTTACTGTCCCCGGGCTTGATAAACCGGTTGAAAATTCCCTCTGTCAGATATGATTCCGCTCTGGCCACACGGCTGGCAAAAACCTGTATCACTTCTGAATATTCTGAAAAGCCCTCCGGATAAAAGGTATAATTCTTCCCTTTCATTTTCCCAAAGGTTTTCAGCGCATCCCAATACCCAAGTTCAATATTATCTTCAATCACCTTCCGGTCAAAATTCAGAATCGTTCCCAGGGAACGGCTGGGAATAATACAGGTGACACAGGGCTTGTTTAAATAGACCGGATGGCTGGGGGAAGTGTGCAAATCCACGGCAATCACCTCATCCGCTCCCATTTTCAGCGCCAGATCGATGGGAAGATTATCGTAATAGCAGCCGTCCAGATACGTTTCTCCGTCGATTTTGTGCATGGGAAAAATCGGGAAGATGGATGCGGACGCCATAATGAAATCCTTTAATTTTCCCTGAGGAATCTCATTTTTGCTTAACTCCAGGGCTTTCATGGAGGATACCTGCACGGTTACCAGGCCGTAATCCGTCCGGGAGGCCCTGACCTTCTCCTCGTCCACCATCCGGTCAATGAATTCCAGAAAAGGTGAAATATCCGCCCCTTTGTTTTTCACATATTTTTTCAGAAAAGGCCCGATGGCCTCTCTCTGGTTGTACATTCCCTCAATAGTTGTGGTGAGATTCAGCCCCTCTGTCATCACGTTCTCCGGCCGTATGGTTTTCCACAGCTCGCATGCCTTATCATAATCACCGGAAACCATCAATGCGCCGTTGATGGCTCCTATGGAAGTTCCTGTCACAATATCATATTCTATGCCAAGTTCCCTCAATGCTCTCCATACGCCCAGTTCATAGGCTCCTTTCGTACCTCCGCCGCAAAGCGCAATCGCTCGTTTCATGCAATTTCCTCCTTTTACAATCCCTGATATACCTGCCTTGGGCAATTCTTTTCTAAATTTCCGTTCTGTGTATTTATTATATCTTTGAACAAATATCATTGCAAGAGTGGCGTGAAGCCGGATATGGCAAATCTAAAATAGGGGTACACTTTTTATGTTTTTCTCTGTCTTTTCCAAAAAGAAAGCTGCCGCAGGAAGAAGCGGTTTTTCTTCCTGCGGCAGCATATCCCATTATTTTTATACATTAGTATGGATGGCCATGCCAATATTATCTGTACTGTTACTGCAGGTATTCTTCCGGCACCTGCTCCAGCGTTTTCCATTTTTCCATGGCTTCAGACAGCTTCATGCCTTTTCCAATGGCATCTTTTCTCACCGCGTTCACCGCCTGAATTTCCTTCATCCTGGCTCCGGTGAGGGTATAGCCTTTCATGGCGATTAAAGTTGCAATCCAGGCCAGCATGGGAATGACGCAGAACAGCACCAGAACCACCGTATGCATTCCGTCTGCATAGGGCGTATTGCCGTCCGGCAGGGTACTGATTCCAATCATTGCCACAGCAATGCCCACAATTGTGGAGCCCAGGGAGCTTACAAGCTTATCCACCAGGGAAAACAGTGTTCCCATAATGCCCGGAATATAACGGCCCGAGCGGTAAGTCTCGTAATCGGAGCAGTCCGCCACCATGGGAATGGGCATATCCGCCGTTGCATAGTAAGCCCCGTATCCAATGCCGAAAAAAAGCACAAACAGCACGGTGTAAATATTCAGCGGCATCAGGCTCAGCCGGAACACCTCTGCTCCCGGACGCCAGAGCAGCAGCAGCACCAGAACTCCCACATACATGGCCAAAGCAATGGTTGTGTAACGTACCAGAGACGCTTTCTGCCCCAATTTCTGGGAAGTCCGCACCGTCAATAAGAAGAACGGCGCGGAAAAAACATAGCCCACAATCATCATAGGCAGGTAAAGGCCTCCGTAATTGCCCATCATGGCTCCGTACAGCATGCACAGAACCGTCATATTAGTTGCAATGGAAAATGCCAGTTTACAGCCTGCTCCGGCCACCATCAGCCTTTGCAGTTCTTTGTTGGCTTTTAAAATGGCAATATACTCACTGAGCTGCACCTTTTCCTGGGTTCCGCCCACACCGAAAAATTCCGGCCGGTCTTTCTCCCAAATTCCGATAACTGCAAGCAGCGTCAGCACTGCCGATACCCCAATGGCCAGAGGTATCATAAAATTAAAAAATGACGCGCTGTTGTATCCTCCCAGTTTCTCACTTAACACCGGCGCCAGAAATTGCACCAGTCCCATGCCAATCAGGCTTGCCACCGTATTAAATACGGTAAACAAGGGCCGCTGATTGGGGTCATTGGTCAAACAGGTCTGGCCGGAACGGGTGCATGCGGTCTGAAAGGTATAGCCGATCACATACAGTGCATAAAACAGCACAAAACACGTATAGCGCAGCCATGCCATATCCTGGGAAATCACCCGGGTGCCAAAGTACAGCAGCAGGGAGGAGAGAATCATAATTCCATTTCCCAGTACCATATAGGGGCGGAATTTCCCGAATTTTGTAGAAGTCCGGTCAATCAACGCTCCGATAATGGGATCTGTCACTGCGTCAAAGAGACGCATCACGGTTACCATTGTGGTGGCAAACATCAGGAGCAGTCCTAAAACCCCGTTGGCATAATAAGCGATAAAATTCATGGTGAGGATATAATATACATTGGTAGCCCCGTTATTCATGGGGAATAATACCAGTTGATACAGCTTTGCACGGTTTGCGGTACGCAAAGCCCCAGACTCCTGTTTCATAGGAACCACCCTTTCCTTTGTTCTTACTTTTTGGCTTTGTAATCCTGATAATTCTTATATATTTCTGTCTGTTTAAACTCCCGTCTTTTCCCAATCCAAAGGGCCATTGACCAGAGGAACAGCACCCAGAAGGCAATGGCTGCCGTCCGGAAGGAGGAGACGATGGCAATATCCTTGATCTTCACTTTCGTCTCCGGCCCCACTCCGTTCATGCCTGCGGAATTGGCGATGGAATAGAGATTCTGATGGCATGCATCTCTCATGGCTGTTACCATTACAGGATCTTTCTTATATTTGGGAAGCTGATTGGTCACATGGGGAAGCATTGCGTCAAAGGTAGACACGCCGCCTGCCATCACGCCGTCTGCGCCGTTCACATAGGTAGTCAGCACATTATCTGTAATAATCAGGCCCTTCTTGCCCCATTCTTCACGGAGAATATTATTCATAAGTCCCCGGTTTCCGCCGGACCAGATTGCGCCCCAGCGGGTGTAAGCCACCATCAGGCCGGCGTCTGATTCTTCCACCGGAGCCTGGAATGCTTTCAGGTAAATCTCTCTTGCAGCCTGCTCGCTGAGCCATACTCCAAGGCCGATTCGATCCTGCTCGCAGTCATTGAGGGCAAAATGCTTCATAACCACAAAAATGCCTTTTTCCGCCATAGCGCGTATTTCTTCTTTGGACATCTCCCCGGACAGGAATGCATCCTCTGAATAATATTCAAAATTTCGGCCGCCGTAAGGAGTCCTGTGAATATTATTTCCCGGGCCGTAGAGACATGCAATGTCCGCTGCCAGACAGTTATTTCCGATAACTCTTCCAATATCATACATGATTTCCAGATTAAAAGTAGCTGCCATCACATCCTCGGAGGTAAACGCCGTTGCGGTGAGGGATGTGTTTCCTCCGCTGTCTCCTGCCTGGAATAAAGACGCTGTCAATCCCTGAGGGCCGTTCTCGTCCCGGGTGGCGGGTGCTTCTATGGATTTTATCGGCATAGTCCAGTGGAAGGAATCTCCGATCAGGGAAACCATCTCGTCAAAGGACATCTGATCCAGCAATTTCTCCCACTTGGGATCGTCATAGTCCAGACCTATCATATCATACAGCTTCAAACCGTTTCTTGCGTTCAGAACCGGCATGTCCACAGACTCATGCTCTGAAGCGTCATACTGAACATCCTGCAGCTTTGCCATGAGTTTTTCTGTCAGCGCCAGCTTCAGCGGCTCTGTGGGGAAGGTGCCTTCCCAGTCATTTCTGGACAGATAGGTGATTTTGGCCCCGTCCAAATCCTCACTGAGATTGATATCGGAATCGGACAGCTGATTGGAAATCGCCGTGCCGTTTGCAGCAACCCCATAGGTTTCTGCGTCGAATTTGTCATTTTTCCACTGATACGTCAGCTTTTTGTCTCCTGCATCGTCCATACGCCCGTCTGTGCGTTCCGCTGTAAAATCTTTTGCGGCAAGAATGTTGTTTACTGCATTATGGGCATTTTTAGCAGCGGTCAGGTAATAGTCTCCTTCATCTAAAATATACGTGCCTGCGCCGTATGCGTCATAAGAGGCAAATTCCCTGCGATCCACAAGTATGGTAAGGGTCTCGGACGCGCCCGGCTCCAATACCTGGGTCTTTCCGAACCCGCACAATGCAACGGAGGATTTCTCCACGCGGTTCTCTTTGTCATATTCTGTATAAGGAGACTGAACATAAATCTGAACCGTCTCTTTTCCGGAATAGGTATCTCCGGTGTTGGTAACCGTCACGGACACTTCAAACTGATCGGTTTCCTTATTGTATGTCACATCCATATCGCTGTATGCAAAATCTGTATAGCTTAAACCGTATCCAAAGGGATATGCCACATTGTCGGAATACACAAAATCTCCTGCATTTCCGCTGCCTGTCACATAATCCTCATACCGGGTTTCGTAATATTTATACCCCACATAAATTCCTTCCTGGTAAGTCATGTAAGATTTTGCATTTTCCGGCACCAGTCCCTCCTCATATCCTTCATAGATAATGGGTGTAAAATTAGCCATTGCCGGAGCTGAGAAATTATTATAGCAGTATGTATCCACCAGTCTCCCGGAGGGAGTGACACGTCCGGCCAGAAGCTCTCCTACCGCGTCGATTCCCGAAATTCCCACATCTCCGATCCAAAGGCAGGCGTCCACGTCATAGTCATTATTTTTCAGAAAATCCACCTGCAGCGGGTTGGCAGAGTTAATTAATACTACAATTTTTTCAATGGTTCCGTCCTTTTTCATGGCGGAAATGTTTTCCATCATCACCTTTTCATTTTCATCCAGGGCAAGGTAATTCACCTCTTTATAATCCAGATCCGCTCCTTCTCCGCCTACGCGGGATAAGGTGACAATCGCTGCGTCTTTGTATTCTGCCGCAGAATTTTTGGCAGCGTCTGTGTATTTATCCCAGGGACATTCTGATACCTTTACCCCTTCTGTTGCAATCATGCCCCCTGTTTTCCGGGTATATTCTGCCGCATCATTCAGATAAAAATCCCAGAGCGTCTTGTTCACTTCAAAACCTGAGTCCTCCAATGCCCCTTTTAACGTATTGGCCGTGGAAGCGTCAATATTTCCGGAACCGGTGCCGCCATATACCAGATTCACCGATGAAGTAGAAAAACAGCTGATTTTGCTGCCTTCCTCCAGAGGCAGGGCATTATTTTCATTCATCAAAAGAGCCGCCCCTTCCGCTTCCACCTGTTGGCAGAGATTCAATCCGTAATGAACCATCTCTTCTTTGGAATCAAAATCTGACTCAAAATAAACTGCGTCGTCATCTCTGTGTTCCAGATGATTGAACGTTCCTCCCACAAAGATAGAAAAGGAGTTGTCAAATATGCTGGTTACAATAGTGGCCGCCATCAGAACCACTGCAAAGGGCAGACTGAACCAGGTCAGGAATTTCCATGGCCTGGCAGCCTTGCGGCGGGCCCGTTTAAACTCTTTTTTTCTCTTTTTCATTTCTTTCTTCTCTTCCATAGTCTCCTCCATTCCGTACACTTCTGCCTTTTTCCCCTATACCCAGTTTTTGCTCTTGCTCTTTTTTACCTTATACTCCGGCCGGGGAGTGTCTGTCCGGTAAATAACCGCCTCATCCTTCAGGTCTCCGGAGCGCGCCTCCAGATGATTTTCCTGTTCTAACTTCACCTGAAAATGAAACGCATACCTGCCCTTTTTCACACCGATTTTTTTTCCGTTCTGATACAGTGACACTTCCTGCTGATTGGAGTAAACGGTCACATCCGCAATTTCCTCCGTCCGGTACTCATACCGTTTTCCGCAGAGATGGACAAAGGGCTCTTCGCTCCACCATGCCTTGTAAATATAAAAGCTGTCCTTTTTGATTTTCCGGTCAAAGGTTACAAGCCCTTTGTGATTCATGCCTGGTTCTCCGCCCTGATCCCTGGCGTCTGCCGCAAAATCAAACATATTCCAGACATAGGTAGACCAGAGGAAGGGATGCCTTGCAAAACAGTTCAGCATATATTCATGATATTTTGCCTGATATTCCTCTGTCTGATCCCCGCGTTTGGGCTTCCCGCTGTGGAGATTGGGCATTCCTTCCGCCCCGTATTCCGAATATCCCAGACACCGATTGGGATATTTCCAATGGTAGAATTTTAAAAACAAATCGTTTAAAAACAATCCGGGCACATACCATCCCAAATACAGGTTCCATGCCACCAAATCAGAAATTTTGGAAACCGGATGGAACGGATGGCACATGGCATAGCAGGCCAGTGTGGTGGGCCGTCCCGGGTCCAGTCTTTTCACATAGTTCTGAAGTTTCCTGTGATGATTCAGCATATCCCTTCTGTGTTTTCCGGAAATGGTAATCTCATTGGACAGCCCCCAGGTCACAATACTGGGATGGTTGTAATTCTGAGTGATCAATTCCTTCATCTGGAAAAAGGTATTTTTCTTTCCTCCCGGCATATGGGCGGAAATATAGGGAATTTCTGCCCAAACCACCATACCGTACCGATCGCAGAGATCATAAAAATACTGGCTGTGCTGATAATGGGCCAAACGGATGGTATTGGCGCCCACTTCCCGAATCAATTCCATATCCTGTTCCATCTGTTCTCTGGAAATGGCGTTTCCGATTCCTTTCCAGTCCTGATGCCTGGAAACACCCCGCAGAGGATAGGACACGCCGTTTAAGAAAAATCCCCGTTTGGGATCAACAGAAAATGTCCGGATGCCGCAGGCCGATGTAATCTGATCCAACAGCTCCTCTCCCCGTTTCAGGGACGCAGTGACCTGATACAGATAGGGATCTTTGACGCCGTTCCAAAGATGGGGCTGCTCCACCTTAAATACTGCCTTCGTTCCCTTTGACTGGGCCACGACAGTTCCCTCTGCATCTTTTAAGGTAAGCTCCACTGTCAGATTGTCTTTCTCATCAGAGCCATTGCCCGGCTGCGGTGCTGCTACATAGGTCTGAACTGTTACAAAGCCATCCGTTCCTTTCACATCCGTGCTGATTTTAATTCCAGGCCCGCCGTAATAGTCCAGTTCAAAATGGTTTTCTGATACGATTAGAAATTCCACCTCCCGGTAGATTCCGCCGTAAAATGTGAAATCCGCCACCTGGGGATAGACCCTCTCATTTTTGCTGTTATCCACCTCCACCCGGAGCAGATTGTTTTCTTTCAGTTTCTTTGTGACGTCTGCCCGGAATGTGGAATATCCGTTATGGTGGCTGCAGACTTTTTTTCCGTTCAGCAGCACATGGGCGCTGGCATTGACTCCGTGAAACTGCAGGTACACCCGTTCCCCTTTCTGAAACTCCGGCTTTGGAATTTCCTTTTCATAGACGCAGGTTCCCCGGAAATAATCATCTCCGCCGTCCTGTCCGTCCCGGGCATTCCAGGTGTGGGGAAGATTTACCTGCTGTTTTGTCCCCTCCGGCCCGGTAAAGGTCCAGTTTTCCATCAGCCTGATGATTTTTCTTTCTGCCATAATTGCTCTTTCCTCCTTCCAAAACAACATAAGCAAGCCCACTGTAATTTTATCTGTCCAAAAATTTCCCCGGACAATAAAAAAGGAACTTTGCAATAAAATGATTATAGCAAAATTCCTTTTTTTATTTCCAGTGCTATGTCCCAAGCGGTAGTTTATACGTCCTATACGGCAAACTGCACCCGGGTTCTCTGTTTATCCTGTCTGATTTGTGCATTTCTGACAAAATTTTCTATTTCAGGAAATGGGAATAATCATGGTGACAAAGAAACACCCGTCAGCTTCCTCAATGTTCAGCGCCCCGTCATATTTTTTCAGATTATGCCGGATGCTTTTCAGGCCGAATCCATGATAATCCCTGTCTTTTTTAGTGGTTACCAAATCTCCCTCTTCATACGCCAGAGGCGTTTCCAGGGGATTGATCAGCTGAATGGTCAAAAATTTCTTCCGTCGGTAAATCATCAGGTCAATCTGTCTCTTTTCCCGCTCTTTTAACTGCCCTGCCGCCTCTATGGCATTGTCAATGGCATTTCCCAGGATGGTATACAAATCTACAGTATCCATAAAATCCAGGCAGCTTCCATCTGCCACGCAGGAGAGGGTGATGCCCTGTTCCCGGCAAAACAGGCTTTTCTCTGTCAAAATAATGTCCAGTGTCTCGTTTCCTGTTTTAACGATCGCCTCATAAATGGAAACAGATTCTTCCATCTCATCCAGATGCCGGTCTGCCTGCTCTTTGGGCATTTCCCGCAGGGCGCGGATTTGATGCTTCAGATCATGGGTTTTCTGGTTAATTAATGCAATCGTCTCTTTGGAAAGCTGATATTGCTCCCGCTCCTTTTCCCGCAGCAAATTCATCATCTCGATTTCTTTGCGCATTTCACCTTTCTTGAACAATTCATTCTGCAGATAAAGCGTTATTGCAAGCAATAGCTGCGCCATATAGAGAATCAGCCACCGCAAATCCTCCATTCCGATTTCCAGGGAGTCAAACATTACGGCAAGCGCCTGCAGCACAATAAAATCTGAAACCGCAAGGGCAAGCTGCCGGGGGCCGATTTTCTTCTCTCCGCCGTCCGGCATGTTTTTTCCGATTGTCAATGCGGACAGAAGATCCCCTGCCAGATATATGAAAATCCCCATAACCCAGTCATGCCATGGCTTTCCTGTCTGAGCCGTACCATACAGCCACCTGAAAATGCTCCAGACTTCGCTTAAGATCTGCCAGGTCAGAAACGCCCAGATTCCGTAATAGACAGAAGCATTCCAGGTCAGCCGGATTCCCTGGTGGAGCAGCCCCGCCAGAAATAAAAATCCCAGCACTTTCACAAACAAATCCAGCTTTGACAGACTTCCTGGCCAGATTCCGGCTGCAAATCCGCAGAGAACCAGGAATAATACAATTCCCGCCCCCGTACGCTTTCTGTTTTCCACTCTGCGCTGAAGGGTATAGACATACACAAAAGCGCTTGGCAAAAATGCCAGTGCGCTGATCCACCGGCTTACTAAATCCATCAGCGTATCCCTCCCACATATTCCGCAAGAGACTGCAGGAACGCGGCCCGGCTGCGCCTGCTGATTTCCAGTTCATATCCGCCCACTACCACGGTATTCTTTTTTACCTCGGAAACATGCTTTAAGTTCACAATGTACCAACGGTTGCATTTTGCAAAAGAAGCTGCAGGCAGTGATTCCTCCAGACTTTGAATGGTTCCCCGCAGGGAATATTCCCCCTCTGAAGTGTAATAGTGGAGAATTCGGTTCTGAACTTCCACATAATAAATCTGCGAGATATTCAGTTTCTTGATGCCGTCCGGACAGGAAAGCAGGATTTCCCTGGATTCCCTTTTGCCCAGGCGGCGGAAACATCTTGACAGCCTCATGGCAAACTGGTAATAGCTCACCGGCTTTGTCACAAAATCCAATGCTTCCACTTCATAGCCCCGGATGGCATAACCGGCAAGGTTGGTAATAAACATCAGGGCCACTTCGCCGTCTGTCTCCCGGATTTTGGCCGCTGTATCTATTCCGTTGATTCCGGGCATTTCGATATCCAACAGAATCAAATCGTAGACCGGCTGGTAATTTGTCAGCAATTCTGTTCCGGCTGAAAAGACTGATACCTTAAACTGCATATTTTTTTCGTTCTGATATTGTTCCAGATATTTCTGAAGCTGTCTGGAACAGGCTTTTTCGTCCTCTACAATTGCTATGTGATACATGTTTTATCCTATCTGAATCATGAAAAGAAGTTACTGAAAGCTGCAGTTTTGTCCGTTTCTAAAATATAAAAGCCTGCACGAATGCCAGGATATCATTATTTTAGAAAACTTCTTTTAATAGTTTACCATGGATTTTCAAAGGTCACAATATATATTGTTCCGGTGTTATAATTTTATTTTCCAGTGTACATCAGTATTATTTCTGATATAATAAGGGTAGAAAAGCAATCGAGAATAAGAGCAATTTATTTTTTACTGGAAAGGACATACATATGAATCAAAAACAGGCTATTCTTCTGGTCAGCTTCGGCACCAGTTATCTTGACAGCAAGGAAAAAACCATTGACAGAATATTTGAAAAAATCAGAGAAGCATTTCCTGATTACAGGGTTTATCAGGCATGGAGCAGCAAAATTATTATTAAAATCTTAAGGGAAAGAAACCATATCGTTATCCCAACCATTGAGGAAGCCATGGCTGAGATTCTCTCTGACGGCATAAAACGGCTGATTGTGCAGCCCACCCACTTTATCAACGGCATTGAAAATGAAGTGATGGAAGAGCTTGTTCTGCAGCACGGAACAGAAGATATGGATATCAGTTTCGGAAATCCGCTGCTTACCAGTACAAAAGATCAGAAAGCAGTGCTTCAGGCAGTAATCCGGGAATTCTCCCATCTTCCCCAGGATGAGGCCCTGGTGTATATGGGACACGGAACCACCCACCATGCCAACGCTGTGTATGCCGCCCTGGATTATATGCTGAAAGATATGGGCTGTCCCAATTTCTTTATGGGCACGGTGGAGGCTTACCCTGACCTGGACGCCCTAATCCGCCAGGTGTCAAGAACCAATGCCCAGAAAGTCCATCTTGCCCCCTTTATGCTGGTAGCCGGAGATCACGCCAATCACGATATGGCCGGAAAGCAGGAGGATTCCTGGAAGTCCCAGTTTGAGGCCGCCGGGTATGAAGTGGAATGCCATTTGAAGGGGCTTGGGGAATCTGAAGAAATTCAGGATATTTATCTGGAGCATTTGCGAAATGCCATGGAAATACTGAAAATACCAATGAACCAGCGTGCCGCTCTTTACACCGGACTTACAAAAGGCAATTAATCCTGTTTGCCTGAGGCACTGAAAAAGAACCCTATGGGAATCAAGATTCCTGATTGCCATGGGGTTCTTCTCACTTTATCATCATACGATTATCATACGAAATCTTTTAGTATACAAAAACAGCCACGCCAAATGCCGGCAGCGGATAAGCAAAAGAGAAGGGCCTGTTATCGCATTCCTGCTTTTCTGCTTTATATACCAACGGACGCTTTACGCCTTCGCCTCCGTACTTCTTATCATCACTGTTCAGAATCAGTTTATACTGCTTTTTCAGCGGTACGCCAACCCGGTAATCCTCCCGTTCCACCGGAGTAAAGTTGCAGACAAACAGAAGATTGTTTTTTCCGTTCCGGCTTTTTCTTACAAAGCTGAAAATACTGCGGAAATTGTCATCTGCATTGATCCATTCAAAATTCTCGAAACTGGTATCCGCCTCATACATGGCAGGATATTTCGTATAAATATGGAGCAGTTCTTTTACAAAGGTCTGAAGCTGAAGATGCTCCGGCTCTGCCAGCAGGAACCAGTCCAGTTCCCTTTCTTCACTCCACTCCCGAAGCTGTCCGAATTCCTGTCCCATAAACAGAAGCTTTTTCCCGGGATACCCCATCATAAAGCCGTAGCCCGCCTTTAAGTTAGAGAACTTATCCTTGCCTTCTCCCGGCATTTTATTGATCATGGAACATTTCAAATGTACCACCTCGTCATGAGATAACACCAGAATATAATTTTCACTGTGGTTATAACTCATGGCAAAGGTCATCTTGTTATGATTGTCTTTCCGGAAATAAGGATCTAACTTCATGTAATCCAGGAAATCATGCATCCATCCCATATTCCATTTATAGCTGAAATTCAGTCCGTCATCTTCCACCGTACCGGTTACCCTGGGCCATGCGGTAGACTCTTCTGCAATCATAACAGTTCCCGGATTTCTGCCCAGAATCAGGGTATTAATATGTTTGAAAAATTCAATTGCTTCCAGATTCTTATTGTCGCCGTATTTATTGGCTACCCACTGCCCGTCCTGTTTGCCGTAATCCAGATAGAGCATGGAAGCCACGGCATCCACCCGAAGGCCGTCTACATGGTAATGCTCCACCCACATCAATGCGCTGCCGATAAGGAAATTTTTCACTTCATTTTTGGCATAGTCAAAAATCTTGGTGCCCCAGTCCGGATGCTCCCCTTTCCTGGTATCAGCATATTCATACAGGCAGGTTCCGTCAAACTCTGCAAGGCCATGGGCGTCTCTTGGGAAATGAGCCGGTACCCAGTCTAAAATAACGCCGATGCCGTGTTTATGCAGGTAATCTACCAGATAGGCAAAATCTGCAGGCGTTCCATACCGGGAAGTAGGCGCATAATATCCTGTCACCTGATACCCCCAGGAGCCGTCGAAAGGATATTCTGAAATTCCCATCAGCTCCACATGGGTGTATCCCATTTCTTTCACATATTCTGCCAGTTTGACTGCAAACTCCCGGTAAGTATAAAATCCTTCATCCTCTCTGCCCGGATGACGCATCCAGGAACCGGGATGCACCTCATAGATTGCCATTGGCTGAGTATGGACATCTTTGCAGGCTTTGCGTTTTTCCATCCACTTGGTATCTGTCCACTTAAATGCGTTAATGTCTGCCACTGCCGAAGCATTGCCCGGACGCAGCTCAGCATAATTTGCAAATGGATCTGCCTTATAAAGTTTATTTCCCTCAGGAGTCTCAATGTAGAATTTGTACAAATCCCCTTCTTTCACTCCCGGAATAAACAGTTCAAAGATCCCCATGGGCTCTAAGCGTTTCATTTCATTTTCATTTTCTTTCCATTCATTGAAATCTCCAATAACAGAAACTTTAGCGGCATTAGGCGCCCAAACCGCAAAATACACGCCTTTTTTACCCTTCTCTGTAATGGGATGCGCACCTAATTTCTTGTAGATGTCATAATGTGTTGCCTGTCCAAAATAGTACATGTCTAAATCTGAAAAACGTTCCATAGCTACCACTCCTGTTTTTTCTTATTTTATTCTTCAAAATCTTTTTCTCGCAGATATAAATACCCTTCCGGGCTGAATTTTTTTCCTCCGAATAACTTCTTAAATCCACCTCTTTCCGCACTGCTGATAGCCATATCCACAATTTCTTTCACCTCTGTCAACGTCGTGGCCTCATCCAGCTTTTGTATGTTGCTGATACGGTTATAAAGTGCTAATATTCCCATATCATCAATTTCACATTCCTGCTCAAAAGCATATGCTTTCGCAAACTCCACCAGTTCGTCACTGGTAAAAACAGGTATCTTAATCCGTTCTGTAAATTTTTTTGCAAAATTTGCATCCAGGCTTAAAGCCTTTTCAATCCCTTTTCTGGTATCCTCCAGAATAAACAGAAGTCCGTCCGTATCCTGATCCATCAAAAGGGCCAGTCTGGTGGCTGTTTCCTGAGAAATCTCTCCTGCCCGCTCAATGATGAGATAACCTCCTGCTATTTTCTTAATTAATTGACTTAAATCCTTCTGGTTCAGGGATTCTCCTGTAATCTTTCCTACTTTTCCCTCGGGATGGCCGCCGCTCTTTTGAACGGCCTTGATAATATCGGTGGCCAACACGGTTTTCCCGCTGCCCCGGCCGCCCATAATCAGGATATTTCCGGTACCGGAACTGCCGCCTTTTCCTTTTCTATGTAAAACCCCCTCCAAGACCTGGCAAAGCTGCTGCTCCATCCCTGTAACCGGCACAAAATAAGAGAAAATCTCTTTCTGCTCTTCACTCAGTTTCCGGGTGGGCTCTTCTTCCGGCGCAATTCCTATCTCAGATACAAACAGCGTTTCCTCCGGTTCCAGTGTCACTTCGGGAATGGGAAGCTCTTCCGGTATCGGCTCCGGTTCTGGAACATACTCTTCTTTCCGCTCCAGTTCTACTTTAGGAAGCTGATTTTTTTCTTCCCTGGAAGCTTTTGCCGCCCGAAATGCAGATTCCAGATAGCTTTCGGCATCTTTTTTACTGGGAGGAGCCTCCGGCTCCTCAGAAACCGCTGTTGGCGTCTCTGGCTGTTTGGGCACTCCCGGCTGCATGGGCGATCCTGACTGCACAGGCATTTCCGGCTGCATTCCTGGTTGCACAGGCACCCTCGGCTGCGTCTCTGGCTGTCTGGGTACTCCTGACTGTACGGGTATTCCTGGCTGCACAGGCATTCCTGGTTGCGTTCCTGGCTGCACAGGCATTCCTGGTTGCACAGGCATTCCTGGCTGTACAGGCATTCCTGGTTGCGTTCCTGGCTGCATAGGCATTTCTGGCAACGCTTCGGGCTGTTTGGGCATTCCTGCCGGCGGATTCACTGCTTTTGACATATCCGGCGGATTCGGCGCTCCCGGCTGTTTGGGCACTGCCGGTAAAGCAGCCGGCTCCCGGATTACATGTTCCGGTAACACTTCCGGTTCTTTCATTACATGTTCCGGTAACACTTCCGGTTCTTTCATTACATGTTCCGGTACAACCTCTGCCACTCCCGCTGAATTACCCTGGGACAGTTTCTGTTTCTGTGAAAAACCTTTTATCGGATAGCCTGCTCTGGCCAGGGCGCTTTCCGGCGGATATCCTTCTTCCAGAAAACTTTCCGGTGTATAACTGTTTCTTCCTGCAGCCCCTTTCGGCAAATCACTACTCCTGTCTGCCGTTTCTTTCGGCAGATCACTATTGCTGTCCGCCGTTTCCTTCGGCAGATTTCCCTGGTTCTGGGCCTGCTCCTCGAAAGAGATTTCCGGTTCCCCTGGCTGCACTCCAATTGAAGCCTCTCCATTGGCTGCCAATGTCTGCTGTTCTGGTTCTTCCGGCGGAACCATATCAGATTTCATCTCTTTAGAATAGCCTGCCGGCTCCATTCCTGGCTCCGGGATATATCCTGCCGGCTCCATTTCCGGCTCTGGCTCCGAAATATAATTCTCCGGCGGCAGTTCTGGCTCTGGAATATGGCTCTCCGGCTCCATTCCCGTTTCTGAAACATAGCCCACCGGCGGCAGTTCTGCTGCTGATTCCCGAAGATAATCCCCCGGCGGTACGCCCGGTTTTGCCTCCTGCGGATACTCTTCCGGTACATATCCCTGGGGCTCCATTTCCGGCCCTGTTTCCGTCTGATAATATCCTTCCGGCATTATTCCCAATTCTGCACTCTGCACAGCTCCTTCCGGAAGATATCCCTCGGCCTCCATTCCCGGCCCTGCTTCTGTCTGATAATATCCTTCCGGCTCCATTCCTGGTTCTGCAGTCTGTGTATATCCTTCCGGCAGCATTCCTGGTTCTGTCTGATAGTATCCTTCCGAAATCATCCCCGGCTCTGCATTCTGCACATACCCTTCTGATACATATCCTTCCGGCAGCATTCCCCCTTCTGCCTGATAATATCCTTCCGACATTGTTCCAGGCTCCGCAGTCTGCACATACCCTTCCGGTACATATCCCTCAGGCAGCATTCCCGCTTCCGTCTGGTAATATCCTTCCGGCATCGTTCCCGGTTCTGCTCCATATTCCTCCTGCATCAGTTCTGGTTCCGCCTCATCATAGTATTCTTCCTCAGGCAGGAACCCTGCGTCCTGCAGATACCGTTCCGCCAAAAGCTCCTGAGGAGAAACCCCTGCGTTCAGCTTGGGAATAATCTGATTCAGGCGTTCCATTAACTCTTCCGCTTCCTGCAGCGCCCTGGCTTTCGCCGATTCCAGCTTCCTCTGCTGGGCAACTGCCATGGCCACTTCTGCCGCCCGTCTGGTTTTCTCCCATTCTGACAAAACGTCCTCTATCCTGGGCTGCCCGCTGTTTGGAGTCTCCCACCATTCTCCGCCTGAAGCAGTCGGCTGCATCTGACCGTCCCAGTCCTCTGCCAGTAATTCCCTGAAATCCGTCTGCAGAGAACCGTCAATCTCTTCATCCGTCTCGATATGCCCGTATCTTTCTTCTTCGTATTCAATCCCTGCTTCCTCTTCCTGCTGAGGCATCTGCAGATAAGGAATTTCCTCTACAATTTTCTTAATGTTATCCATGGTATCGGAGACTGTTTCCCTGGTACTGGCCTCCATAATCTGCTGCATGCCCTTTGCCAGTTCTTCCTGCAGGTTCATGGTATTAAACCGGCCGGTACTGGCAGCAATATCCGGTATCTCCACGGTCTCATGGATAATTTCTTCTGATTCTATCGTATCTTCCGGCTGCGCTTCGAAGAACTCCCCTCTGCGCATCTTAATCTCCCTGTATTTCTCTTCCTGGTATTTATTCAGGGGCTGATACAGCATCTTAAGCTCCAATGCCCGCTCCACATACTTTCCTTCCCCAATCCACAGCACCAGTTCATCGCATACTTCCACGCAGCGCTCACTGCTGCCTGAACGGTGATAGAGACAGGCCAGTTCAAAAGCCCATTCTTCCGTATATTCCCGCTCCTTGAATTCCTCTAAAATGGCAATCAGCTCTTCAATGGGCAGGCCCTCCAACCGGGCAAGCTGATAGCGAAGCACATATTTCAGATTATCGTATGGAGCGACCTCCAGAAATTCCTCATAATATTCCTTTGCCTCCTCCAGATTCCCCATTTTCATGGAAACCAGCGCAAGGCGGTATATTATGTTCCTTCCCACCGTCGCCCGTTCATATGCCATCAGAAGGATCTCACGGCTGTTCTCATACTGTTTGTTTCTGTCGTATATTTCCCCAACCATACAAAGGGTGGCTGCACTCTTTACTTTTCTCCAATTAATCGTATCTGCAATTTCTGCCGCAGTACTATAATCTTTCTCTTCCACCAGATTTTTCAATTGTTCCAGCTTCAGTTTATATTCATATTTATCCAAACGTTTCACCTCAAAATGATATAAAAGGTATAAAACTCCTAATTATCAACCTGTACCCTATAGTCTACCATAATTCACCCTGAAATGTCAAAATAATATCGCAGGTATCATCCATTTCAGATAATACCTGCGAAACTTAAACCGCTACTTTTTATTTTCTTTTTCCGCTTCTTTTGGAGCTTCCTTTTTCCCCTGGTCTTTTTTCGCCGTTTTCTGTATTTTTACCGGCTGCTCCGGAAAACACACCAGAGTGTTGGTTTCCACATCCAGCTTCTGGGCTTTAATATAACTTCGGGTATCTCTGGGCAGCCGCTTCCGCTTTAAAATGTAATCCAATATTTTCTTGATAATATAAAATACAACCGCAAAAACCGGAACGCCGATAATCATGCCCGGAATACCGAAAATTCCGCCGAAGGTCAGTATGGCAAATACCACCCAGAATGAGGACAATCCGGTGGAATCTCCCAGAATTTTCGGCCCGATGATATTTCCGTCCACCTGCTGCAATACCAGAATAAAAATAACAAAATACAGGCCCTTAATAGGATCTGCCAGCATAATCAAAACTGTGCTGGGCACAGCCCCAAGATAGGGACCGAAAAAGGGAATCACATTGGTTACCCCTACAATTACGCTTACCAGAACACTGTAAGGCATCTTCATAATATACAGGCAGACAAAACAAAGAATCCCGATAATCAGAGAATCCAGTATCTTGCCGGAAATAAATCCGCCGAAAATCTCATTGCTTTTGTGCACGGTATGAATCACTGCATTGGCTTTCTTCCCGGGCAGCAGCGCATAAACGATTTTTTTGCCCTGGCCGATAAAGGATTCCTTGCTCATCAGCACATAGACAGAAATAATAATGCCGATAATCACGTTAAACAACAATTTAACAACTGTGATTACCCCGGTAGTAAGGCCCGTCAGAACATTTTTGGTCTGGGGCAGGAAATCTGTCTGCGCCCATTCCTCAAAAAACTCTGTGCCCTTGATCAGCGCAGTTTCCAGGTAACCGGAAATATTGCTGTCGGAGCTTACATAATCACTGAGCCAGTCCATAAAGCTGTTTACCTGCTTCGGAAGCGTGCCAATCAGCCCATTGATGCTTCTGTACAGCTCCGGAATTACCATCTGCAGCAAAATGCCGATAATAATCAGCACAAACAGCAGCGCGCCCGCCACGCTGACGCCCCTGACCAACCGCTTTGCCTTCCTTTTATTCTTGATCTTCTCCTGCATCACCGGAAGCAGATGACGCTCTTCAAAATTCACAATGGGCGTAACCAGATATGCCAGAACAAATCCAATGGTAATCGGCTGCAGAATCACCGCCAGCTGATCCATCACCTGCGCTACCCCGTGAAAACGGTAGACAAAGAAGAAAAATGAAATACTGGCTGCAATCACCAAAAAGGAAGTCAGCCCTATCGCCAGATAGGGTCTGATATTCCAGTTATTTGTTTCATTGCCTTGTTTTTTTTCCTGTTCATCCAAAATAAAACTTCCTCTTTTCTTACAGGCCGCTTTCCCCTGGCCTGCTATCCTTTATAGTAATTAATGAGGCATCCCTTCAAAATAATCGTCCGTTCATCCTCTGTCAGCTCTCCAAGCCTCAGGGTAAATTCTTTCAGTTCATTGTCTTTTACCACATAGGCGGAAATTTCTGTTTTCTTCTCCTCTACAGCGCTGCGGATATCCGGAATAAAAATATAATCTCCGTTGGCAAAAGGCAGTTCCCCTTCCGGAATCAAAAAGGGCAGCATACCCCAGTTAATCAGATTGGAGCGGTAACGCTTGGTGGCATACTCATTGGCAATATTTGCCCAGCCGCCCAGTACCTTCTGACAGGAAGCCGCCTGTTCCCTGGCGGAGCCGTCTCCCGGCTTTACTGCAAAAATTGTGCTTCCCACGCCCAGTATTCCAGGCCCGTTCTTTTCCCCGAAGGCTTTCTGGGGAAACGCCTGATTGATGGCAGCCATTACCGGCCCCAGTTCCTTCACTGCATCAATGGGACAGGTACCTGCCTCCAGAGCTTTCTGCGCCTTCTGAATCTCCTTGGCGCGCCCCACGTAAGCCGGGTCCTTTCTGGATAAGGTAAACTCTGCCAGACCCAGAGGATTGGAACGGTAAGAAGACGTTTCCCCGGAGGGAATCAGTTCATCCGTGGTGGTCACCGGATCGTGAATCTCAGACACTACCTTCAGCACCATGTGTTCCGGCAGCTCACTCATAGCCGGCCAGTCCTTAATATTGGGGCCGAACCGAACCTCCTGAGAAGGATCTGCCACACCCTTGCTGTCAAAGACGCGGTTTGCATAAATCTGACTGTCAAAGTGATATTTGGGCCCGGAATATTCCACATCCAGCTCCGTAGCTGCCGTCAGATATCCTTTGTTTGCCGCTGTGGCTGCAATGGAACGAGCATCCATCAATGCTACTGACGCAATCTGTCCGCTTTGCAGCTTGCTTCCCTCCCGGTTGGGGAAGTTTCTGGTGGAATGACGGATGGAAAATCCATTATTGCCCGGCGTATCCCCGGCGCCGAAACACGGACCGCAGAATGCCGTTTTCAGCACTGCTCCTGTGGCCATCAGAGAAGCTGCCGCGCCGTTTTTCACCAGTTCCATATAAATCGGCATACTGGCCGGATATACGCTCAGGGTAAATTCATCTGCACCGATGCTGGCGCCCTTTAAAATATCCGCCGCATCGCAGATATTTTCAAATCCGCCTCCGGCGCATCCTGCAATAATTCCCTGATCCACATAGAGTTTTCCATTTCTCACTTTATCTTTTAAGGAGAATTCCACAGCGCCGTCCAGGCTCACCTGAGCCTTTTTCTCACAGTCCTCTAAAATATCCATTAAATTCTGATTCAGTTCCTCAATGGTATACGTATTGCTCGGATGGAACGGCATGGCGATCATGGGTTTCACCTGATCCAGATCCACTTCAATCATTCCGTCATAATATGCAACCTGTCCCGGATTCAGTTCTTTATAATCTTCCGTCCGCCCGTGAATCTCATAAAATTCCCGGATAACGTCGTCGGTCTGCCAGATGGAGGACAGACAGGTGGTCTCTGTGGTCATAACGTCCACGCCGATTCTGAAATCCGCGCTTAAACCGGAAACTCCCGGCCCCACAAATTCCATAACTTTATTATTGACATAACCGTTGGCAAATACTGCGCCGATAATGGCAAGAGCCACGTCCTGAGGCCCCACGCCCCGTCTTGGCTTTCCGGTAAGGTAAACCCCTACCACTCCGGGCATATTGATATCATAAGTCTTATTTAACAGCTGTTTTACCAATTCCGGCCCGCCTTCGCCCATTGCCATGGTGCCCAATGCGCCGTATCTGGTATGGGAATCGGAACCCAGAATCATTCTGCCGCCGCCTGCCAGCATTTCTCTGGCGTACTGATGTATGACTGCCTGATGAGGCGGTACATAGACGCCGCCGTACTTCTTGGCGCAGCTGAGTCCAAACATATGATCATCCTCATTGATGGTTCCTCCCACCGCACACAGAGAATTATGGCAGTTGGTCAGCACATAGGGAACCGGAAATTTCTCCAGTCCGGAAGCCCTGGCCGTCTGAATAATCCCCACAAAAGTAATGTCATGGGACGTCAGCCTGTCGAACTTGATTTTCAGTTTCTCCATATTGCCTGAGGTATTGTGAGCTTTCAGAATGCCATAGGCAATGGTATTTTCGGCCGCCTGATCTCTGGTCACGGAATTTCCTGTCTCTGCCTGTATCGCTGCAGCCGCCTGGCTGTTTTCCTCAATCAAAGACGTTCCATTTACCAGATACACACCGCCGTCGTGTAATGTTATCATGTGATTTCCTCCTGTTTTCTCTCAATTCATACTCTATCTAAAACCATTATAACCATTTTATCAAATAAATTCCTTAATTTTCCGGTGCAGAAGCTTCATCTCCACCGGCTTTGTCAGATATTCGTTCATTCCGATCTTTTTGGCATGCTGACTGTCTCCCGGAGACACATTGGCTGTCAGCGCCATAATCGGCACAGTTCCGGCGTCCTCCCGCTCCAGTGCGCGTATTTCCCGGGTCGCGGTCAGCCCGTCCATTACAGGCATTCGGATATCCATCAGCACAAGCTGATACCATCCCGGCTCGGAATTTTTAAACTTCTCCACCGCAATCAGGCCGTTCTCCGCCGCATCCACTTCCAGATTCCAGCTCTCCAAAAACGTCTGAACAATTTCCAGATTAATTTCATTATCTTCCACTACCAGTACCCGCTGTCCCTGGAATACCTGGGAAAAGTCATATTCCTCTTCCTGAATATCTTCTTTCCTGTCCTCTTTCAGAAGTTTAAACGGCAGCTCCACCACAAAGGTGGTTCCTTTCTTCCGCCTGCTTTTAAAGCGGATGGTTCCGCCCATCAGCTGAACCAGGCTTCTGGTTATGGGAAGCCCAAGGCCGCTGCCTTCAAAAACCCTGCCTTCCGTGGAACACTCCTGCTCAAAAGGCTCAAACAATACCTTCTGGAACTCTTCACTCATGCCGATTCCGTTATCTGAAACGGTAACCTTAAGCAGAACTTCATCTCCCTTCCCTGGGAGCTGCTCTGCTTTCATGGAAATCCTTCCGCCTTCCAAGGTATACGAAACTGCATTGCTCAAAAGATTAAAAAGGATCTGGTTCAGACGCAAATCATCTCCTAAATATGCGTCCGCCACATGCTCGTCTACTGAAATCTCCAGTGTCTGGTTCCTTTCCTCTGTCTGAAGGGAAAACATTTCCTTCAATTCCTGTATCAGTTCCCGAACATAGAATTTCTTTTCTGCAATGGCAAGCTTTCCGCTCTCTAATTTGGACATATCCAGAATATCGTTAATTTTAGACAGCAGAAAACGTGTGGAAAGTCCCATTTTTTCCAGACAATCCCGCACTTTTTCCGGATTTCTCAGATTCGTGGAAGCAATATTCGACATCCCCATAATGGCATTAATGGGAGTACGGATGTCATGGGACATTCGGGATATAAAATCCGTTTTGGCCCGGTTTGCCCGCTTTGCAGCTTCCAGGGCTGTTTTCATCTGTTCTTCCATCTTCTTGCGTTCATCTATGTTCCGGCTCAGGGAAATCTGCATCACATCCTCGCCGTATGGATTCTCGACGCGGATCACATGAGTATCGGTCCAGTGATAGTTCCCGTCATCTCCTCTCTGCCTGTGAGCCATATATCTGGAATTTCCTCCCGAATCATACAATTTCAGCAGGCTGTCCCTGCTGAATTTATTCAGAAATTCCTCCCTGTAATCCGGATGCATACTCTTTGCGCCGGCAGCTATCAAATCGTCAAATTTACCGGAAATCGGCGCGCAATGACTGTCAAAATCCGCATATTCCACCATAAAATATGTATTTTGCGTCAGGTTAATCGAAATTACCATTGTATAAATCTGGGAGAGGGCCACCTGCATCTGCATTCTTCTGAGTATCGTCCCCTGATCCAGCTTTTCTATCGGATGGCTGCAGACAGACACCACATAGGCCGGAATCCTGTCCTCCCACATCACCTCTACAGCGCTGATGTCCACGAATTTCCCAAAAGGCAGATCATAGCTGGTAATAGTACAGCTCTCTTTTCCCTCCATGCTGCAGGCAGGACAATGTTTGTGATCGCATTTCCACACCTCATCACAGATGTCTCCCGGCTGAATGGAATGCTTGATGTTTTTCAACCGTTCATTTACATATAATATTTCATGGCTGCCCTGTGCAGTAACGAAAATAGAAGCTCCTGCGATACCATCCAGCACACGTTCCAACTGGCTTATTTTTTTCATAATCCCACCATTCCTCTTAAAATGCGAAAATTTAACCGCATTCTGCGCTGTTTTGTTACCTGAATATATAGATATTCTTATTATAGAGCCTTTTGTCCGTTACTGCAATAAAAATTTCCCTTTTTCCGCGTCCAGTTCTTCGCAAAACCTTACTGAAGATTTATGCTTCATCCCCCGGCAGTTTTAATAGTTCCGGCTCCTGGGGAAAACAGATTGTGACTTTGAATAAATCTCCGTCCAGATAAATTTCAAAGGTTCCGTTCATCAGGGAAGTGAGGCTTTTTGCAATGGACAGCCCAAGGCCGCTGCCTTCTGTGCTCCTTGAAATATCACCCCGGATAAACCGCTCCGTCAGTTCCTCCGCCTGAATATTCAGAGGATTTTCAGAAATATTTTTAATGGAAAACCTGACCTGGCTTCCGTCTGCTTCCATGTCCACATAAACCCTGGTAGATTCCATGGCATATTTTGCCACATTGCTGTAAACATTTTCCAATACCCGCCAGATCCGCCTGCCGTCTGCCAGAATCACCACTGCACCTCTGGGCAGCTTATTGACCACCGTAAGGTTTCTTGCTTCAAATCTTTCGTCAAACTCTCCTTCTGTCTGATGCACCAGTTCCACCAGATTAATCCGTTCCATTTCCAGTTTGATATTTCCTGAACTGACCTTGGACGCTTCCACCAGATCCTCCGTCAGCTGCTTCAACCTCTGGGATTTACTGTCTAACACTGCAATATAGCCCTGTACCCGCTCATTCTGCAGATCTTCTCTTTTCAGCAAGTCCACATAATTGATAATGGAAGTCAGCGGCGTCTTAATGTCATGGGAAACATTGGTGATCAAATCCGTTTTCAGATGTTCATTCCTCACACTGTCATCCACCGCGTGAAACAGTCCGTCTCCGATGGTGTTTACCGCTTCCGCTACGCATTTGTTGTCTCCGCTTAAATCTTCCAGGGCAATTTTATATTCCAGATCCCCGCCGGAAATCCTGCGGATACCCTCGATGACTTTATTGCGCTGCACGCCTTCCCGGATAATCAGCACCGCCTCTACACAGGAAAGCAGTAAAAAAGCCAATGTAAATACCATTGTCGTATTTTCATTGTATAAATCACTATATAAGTAATTCAAAAGCCCGGACAACATTCCGAAGCAAATCACCAAATGGATTCCAAACAGAATCAGCATTTTGGAAGAGGATTTTCTGGTAATAAACAACAGTCCGATTCCCCGCACAAACCATCGGAGCATACTCCTCCTCCACAGAATTCCCGCGCGAATCCGCCGTACAAAACTCAGATAGAACATTGAAAAAGCCGCCGCGCTGAAAAATGAGACGGCGCCGGACACCATCATAAGCCCTGCCAGTTCTTCGCTGCTGAACTGATAAAAAATCCATCCAAACATCAGAAAACAGAAAATTCCGGCCAGAACCACCAGAACATACAAAATTTCCGTAGGCAGACGATCAAAGAGGTTCAGATGCACCTTCTCATCCCCGTCTCTTTTCCCTGCCGCCATGCTGAGATAAATCAGGCAGACCAGACAAATGAGAATACTGACCACCACTCCCATTAAGCTGATAAAAATCCAGGGCCGCATCCCGGTAAACTCATCTCTTGCCTTCTTAAATTCATCTTCGTTGGGATAAGAGGTATCCACACAGATAAACAAAACATTTCCCTTGCCTCCGTATTTTGGCTCCAGGAAACTGTAAAATACATCTTCCATCCCTTTGACATTTGTCTCCAGCCGAATGTCATTTTCCCGGTAATACACATATTTCCCTTTTTCTGCGCCATATTCGGCAAATCCCATATTCAGCGGTTCCCGGATATTGGTATAGATGGCGTCTTCGCTTCCCCGGCTGAGCCAGTAAGAAACATTCGTTCCGTTCTCTGAAAGATTATACAGGTTCATGCATCTTTTATACTGGTTGATTTCCCCGCCGATATTGCTGAGCGTATATTCCAGCGCAGCATATGCACTGCACATCCGGTTCATGGAACACTCGCCCTTCATAAAACTTTCCCAGATGCCCCTGCCTCCTACCGGCAGATAATCTTCCACGATAAATTCATAATTTGAAACGATATTCATGTCCGGCATATCCATGCTTTTCAATAGCAGAATCAGTTCCTCTCCATCCAAATCATATAATTTGCCGTTTCGGACTTTTCGGATAATTTTTTCCAGTGTTTTTTCTTCTTCCGCCTCTGTTTCGGCGTAATCTGTATCGGCCTCTGTTTCAGCGTAATCTGTATCGGCCTCTTCCGAAAGCTCCTGGTTGGAGCTGACGGCTGTATCGGAAGATTTCCTTTCCTCCTGGATTCCCATAACGCTGTAAGAACCGCCGTAATAATGCTCTACATTCTGAACGACAATTTCCTGCAGCTCTGCGGTCATTTCTTCCAGAGAAGAGATTGTCTTTTCCCCGCTCAAAATAGAAACCCCGTCCCGGTATATATTCTGCTTTAAGTGGATTCCCTGGTCAATGGTGTATTCTGAAATAAAATCATAAGACGCCATCCGGTAATCCCGCGACCACTCGGACAAATCTCCCAGATAATACCGCAAGCGGCTCTCATCTTTGCCTTTTCCTGACCGGCCGGTGATTTCCTGATTATTGTAATAATTCCAGATGGACACTTCCTTTTCCGTATCATAGCTTCCGTCCGTTTCAAATTTTTTCCTCAAATTGATAACATTCAGAATTTCTTCTGCTGAATTCTGGAATTTTGAGGAAAAATAACTGGAAGATTCAAACGATGCATTTCTCAAATC
The DNA here is from genome assembly GCF_056822245.1 of Petralouisia sp. Lineage (NCBI taxonomy): Bacteria > Bacillati > Bacillota > Clostridia > Lachnospirales > Lachnospiraceae > Petralouisia > Petralouisia sp. The sequence goes on from NZ_JBQIOP010000024.1 coordinate 64,778, forward strand.
TCCAAAATCCAGAATATCTTTTTGAAACAGCACGGCCAGCATAATCACAGACAGCACCAGCGTCACGGAAAACACAAGCTGCGCTGCAGCTGCCAGAATTTTCAGGCCGGCAGAATATCGAGTCTTTGTCACTTTACCACCGCTTTCATTTCTTATCATTATTTTGATTTTTCTATTTTGTAGCCTACGCCCCAGACCACTTTCAGATATCTGGGTTCTTTGGGATTGATTTCTATTTTTTCCCTGATATGGCGTATATGCACTGCCACGGTATTGTCTGCGCCGATGGCGTCCTCGTTCCATATACTTTCATATATCTGGTTAATAGAAAAAACTTTTCCCTGATTTTTCACCAACAGCAGCAAAATATTGTACTCAATGGGCGTAAGCTTCACCAACGCATCGTCCACGGTAACTTCTTTCAGCTCGTCATTAATCATCAATCCGCCTACCTGATATACCCGCTTGCTGCTTTCTGCCGCATTGCCCAGCTGGGTGTAGCGGCGAAGCTGGGACTTGACCCTTGCCACCAGCTCCAGGGGATTAAAAGGCTTGGTTACATAATCGTCCGCGCCGATATTCAGCCCCAGGATCTTGTCCGCATCTTCTGATTTGGCGGACAGAATGATGATGGGAATGCTGCTTTCCTCCCGAATCTTCAATGTTGCCCGGATACCGTCTAATCTTGGCATCATCACATCAATAATCAGAAGGTGCACTTCGTTTTCCTTCAAAACCTGCAATGCCTGTTCCCCATCGTAGGCTTTCAAAATACGATACCCTTCCTGCTGCAGATAAATTTCAATAGCGTCTACAATTTCCCTGTCATCATCACAAACCAGAATACTTTTCATTTCCTTCACCTCGTTTTATCGTTGGAATTGCCGTCTGTTCATTATAACCTGAGGAAAGCCAGATGGCAATATTCCGGCGGACAATGTGCCAAAAATCTCCTGCCGCAGCGTATATAATGCTTCAGGTGAATGAGAATCTGTATTCAAAACCCTCTCAGGAGGTATGTCCGGGCATCATTTTAATGACTACAGTATAGCAACTGAATGTTAAGTTATGGATGGGAAAATTATTAAGATTTTTTGAAATTAGGCCCGGGACGGTTTCCCACAGGTTGATGTATACTGGGGAAACATGTTATAATATTGTCATTACTCGGACGCACTGCAGAGAATTTTGTTTTTAGGAGGATGTGATTACATGAGATTAGCAGAACAGGAACATAAACGAACAGAAAAAATAAACGGTGTACTCTATAACATGTCTCCTGCCCCTAACTTCCGTCATGGAATTATCAGCAACAACATTAATAAACGGATATCCTATGGCTTAGAAAACAGCCTTTGTCTTGTATTTATGGGAAATCTGGATTTTAAATACCATCCGGATGAAAATGACGATTATTTATGCCCAGATCTTATGATTATTTGCGACCGAAAACAATTAAAGGGAAGTTCTTACAGCGGGCTTCCAAAATTCATTGCAGAAATCTTAAGCCCCTCTACGGCAAAACGGGACAGAACAGAAAAAAAAGACATCTATGAAAAAGCCGGAGTTTCGGAATATTGGATCGTTTCACCTCAGGGTTCCATGGAAATCTATTATCTGAGAGATGGAAACTATATGTTAGAACAGAGTTATATGCTTCAAAATGAACCGGACGAGGAAGAGTATAATGCAGAAACGGAAATATGCCTGAGAGAATTCCCTCATATTACAATGACCTTGGGCGATATATTTTCCGGGTTGGAATAAAGCAGCGTTAAATTACTGAAATATTCCAAAAAGTGTCATAATTTTACCTTTTTAATTGTCATAGTAGATGGAGTATGAATTCAGATAGATTTTTCAGCAAACACTGAAAAGGGTATAAAGGGGGCCGCCGGAGCATGTAATTTACAAGCAATATAGATTGTGAAAACCAACCCTTCACAATCTATATTGCCAAAAATCTGCCATTTCCCGACGGCCCCTTCTTTAGACTTTAACTCCTGCATCGCAAATGAATCTGCTTTGGTATATTCTCACTGCTTTCTCCCAAAAAGGAACCGTTTCTCCTTCTTCTCA
>NZ_JBQIOP010000025.1:0-61845 GCF_056822245.1 Petralouisia sp.
TTTTTTAAGAAAAGACAGGCTGGGAAAGCAGTTATTTATTGCATTTCCCAGTCTGCCTGTGTTAAAATCGGGATAAACCAAGAATCGGAATAATCATTATAGCACGCATCCACTAATATATTTTTAATCGTAATGTCCTTCAGTTCATCTTCCGTAGTCTCTGTATCTTCCGGGTGAAGTGCCCTGTATAACTGTATCAGGTATTTTTTATCCTGAAATAAATTCGTAAAAACGCTGTCTTTAATAGTATATTTTGCAATATCCGTTTTTTCCATTCCTTCTTCCTTTCATCCCGCCTTTTGGGCGGGGAAATAATCAGGTGTCTCTTGGTTTCATTATACAAAAAAACCATCCTATATTCAAGGATGATTCCTCACAGGTCCTAAACATAACTGTCATCGGTAAAGGTACTTATCAGAACCCGTCATCTCTTTTTTAACAGGTAATGACATTTGCCTGTATATATTCCGCATTGATGAACAGACTTTTTCCTCTAGCTTCCTGACGTTCATTCTTTGCCTTGTAATCGTATGTAAAGATAGGAAGCACTGTCGGTAAGATGCTCGAACAGGGCGGTTGAATATACCCCATCCTAAAATAGCAGCTTCGCCAAGGGGCCAAAGCATATTTCAAATGAGCCCACACTTTGCACCTGCTGCAAACAACCTATATTTCGATACACAGAAAAAACCGGATTGCCCTTTCACCTAGCAAACTATTCATGTGCGCTCTTAGTTTGCCAGAACGTCGCACCGTTTGCAGGTGAACGGGCTATCCGGTTTTTCCGTCCGTAGCCTAATGTAGAAAATTCACCGCTGTTCCAAAGCACATCTAAAAAATCTTTTCCATAAATCCGCTATTTTGTCAGCAGCCCATGATGTTCTTCCATCAACCCGCCGGCTTCTACATTTTTATATCCCATCTTCTTAAACTTTTTCACAACCGCTTCCGGCTTCTGGGTATAGCTGCCCACGATATAAAGCTCTGCGGATTTATCCTGAAACCTGCGGAGTGTGCGTTCTTCTGTCATGGTATCCGCCGGCCAGCTGATTGCCCCGGAAACATGTCCGCTTTTGTATTCCGGTTTGGTTCTGCAGTCAATCAGGTATGCATTTTCTGTGGTCCGCGCTTTATTGACCGCCTCATTTACTGTCAGTTTTTTCTTAAAAAGTCCCACGCATATTCCCTCCTTTCCGGCAGACGAAACATAGACGCCAGACTGAGAGCCCTCCTGATAAAATTATTGGGAGCCTCCCGCCATAAACGCCTCAATTTCTTCTTTAGAGGGCATCACCCGCAGCGCTCCTTTTCTTGTGGTAACCAGGCATGCTCCTGCATTGGCGTATTCCAGCATATCTTTTAATACTTCAGGCATCAGGCCCTCCATGCCGTGGGTCAGGACAAAATGAAGCATGCATCCGCAGAAAGTATCTCCGGCTCCTGTTGTTTCAATGGTGTCGTCTGAGTGGAAGGGTTTTCCTGTGATAATGTTCCCCTTGTAAAATGCTTTGCTTCCGTCTTTTCCCATGGTGGCGCAAACCAGCGGAATATGATACTGCTCCAAAATTATCTGTATCCCTTTTTCGATATCCTGCTCTCCGGTCATAAATTCAATTTCATTATCTGAAATCTTTAAAATATCACACTGGGTAAGGCCGTAGGCAATTTTTTCTTTGGCAGTATCCAGGCTGTCCCACAGAGGCGGACGCAGATTGGGGTCAAAGGACACCAGTACATGATTCTTTTTGGCTGTTTCAACGGCATGTCTGGTTGCCTCTTCCGCCTGGGGAGAGGTCATGGAAAGGCTGCCAAAATGGAAAATGTTCGCGGACTGGATCAGCTCTTCTGAAACCTCTGATTTCTGAATCATCATGTCTGCGCCCGGACTCCGATAGAAAGAAAAGCTTCTGTCCCCGTCGGGTTTAGTATGTACAAATGCCAGGGTGGTGGGCACTTTCTCATCAAACAACAGACCCTTTGTGCCGATTCCCTGTTCCTCAATCGCCCCTTTCAGCAGTTCTCCGAAAGAATCCTTCCCCACTTTTCCGATAAATTCTGTGGAATGCCCCAGCTTCTGAAGGATGGAGAGCACATTGCAGGGAGCGCCTCCGGGATTGGCTTCGTACATGCCGTTTCCCTGTTCACTGATCCCATTCTTTGTAAAGTCAATCAATAATTCACCTAATGCAACAACGTCCATAGTTTCCTCCTGTTATACTCATCATATTTTTATGAATTATATTATAGCACTTTTCTCACTCCCTGTCTCACTCTCACCAGAAATTTTTGTTTTATTTCATAAACAGAAGATTTCTGCAGCAAAAAATCAGGCTGCAATCCCCCTTTTGCTGAAATCATCAGCCAGGAACCGCAGCCTGCAGGCATTTCAAATTCCGTTCTTATTTTTTATCCTTGGTATTTGTTTTGTTGGTATCTTTATTATTTCCGGTATTATTCTTGTCGTTGGTATTGTTATTTGTCTTGTCGTCCTTGCCGTCTGTCATATCTTCCACGCCGTTTTCCACGTCGTCTCCCAGATCCTCCACACCGTCTATAATGTCATCTCCCAGATTTTCCACATCATCGGTCAGGGTGCCGTTGCCTGTCCCATTGGTAGTTGTTCCGTTTCCATTATTGGTGGTTCCGTTATTGGTGGTTCCGTTTCCGTTATTCGTGGTTCCATTATTGGTAGTTCCATTATTGGTGGTTCCGTTATTCGTAGTTCCATTATTGGTGGTTCCGTTATTCGTGGTTCCGTTTCCATTTTCAGTGGCATTGTTTTTGTCATTTGCATTGTCATTGTCCCGGCTGCCGCAGGCGGTCACGCTGCTCAATACCAGCACCAGCAGGCATCCGATCAGAGCTTTTCTAAACTGTTTCATAATAAAATCTCCTTTTTCATAAAATTTTCTTTCGCTGTATTAATGTGGGCAAAATCATTGAAATTTATACCCGTCTGTTTATTTTTTCATCTTGGGCTGAAAAATCAGGCTTGCCAGATATCCGAATACAAGAGCGGCCGAAATTCCCACTGCGCTGGCAGTAAAACCGCCCATGAAAATTCCGATAAATCCATCCGACTGCACTGATTCCTCAATCCCTTTCCACAGGGTATTGCCGAAGCCCAGCAGCGGAACGCTGGCGCCTGCTCCCGCAAACTCCCGAAAAGGCTCATAAATCTGCAAAGCGCCCAGAACGGCTCCGCTGCACACCAACAGCACCATAATCCGGCCCGGCAGCATTTTTGTTTTTTCCATTAAAATCTGGGTCAGTGCGCATATCAATCCGCCCACCCAGAACGCATTAAAATAATCCATCCCAAAAGCCCTCCTTATCCGGCATATTCTATCACAACTCCATGGGCAATCCCCGGAACACTCTGCCCTTCATTGAAACTTACCGTGGACAGCAGCGCGCCGGTGGGAACAAACAAGATGCGTTTGTAGGTTCCCTGTTCCAGCCGGGGCAGAATATAGGCGCTCAGCGTTACGGCAGAACAGCCGCACCCGCTTCCTCCCGCATTGGTATTCTGGGTCTCGCTGTCAAATATTTCTATTCCGCAGTCCATATGCACCATGGAAATGTCGATTCCTTTCTTTTTCAGCAAATCAATCAGAATTTCCTGCCCCACCGTTCCCAAATCCCCGGTAATGATTTTGTCATAATCCTCCGGCTGACGATTAAAATCCGCAAGGTTCTGGTAAATGGTGTCACAGGCCGCAGGCGCCATGGCCGCTCCCATATTCATGGAATCCTTCACGCCGTAGTCCACCACTTTTCCAGGGGTAATTCCGGTAATTCTGAGATGGCTCCGCTTTGTTCCAAGTATAAAGGCTCCGCTTCCGGTAACCGTCCAGGTAGCTGATAGGGGCCTTTGATTGGCGTACTCCAGGGGAAATCGAAACTGCTTCTCCGCACTGGCAAAGTGGCTGGAGGTAACCGCCAGCACTTGTTCCCCATATCCTGCGGCCACTGCCATTGCTCCGAGGGCAAGGGACTCTCCTGCAGTGGAACAGGCGCCGTACAGGCCGAATAAGGGAACGTTCAATTCCATCAATCCAAAAGTAGTTGCAATATTCTGCCCCAGTAAATCGCCGCCGAAAATATAGCGGATGTCCTCTTTTTTCAGATCCGCTTTTCCAAGGGCTAAAACAGCGGCTTCTTTCTGAAGAGTGCTCTCTGCCTCCTCCCAGGTCTCTTCCCCGAACTTATCGTCAGAGCCTACCACATCAAAAAATTTTCCTAGCGGACCTTCTCCTTCTTTTGTGCCTACAATACTGGCGCTGCTTAAGATATAAGGCGCCTGCTCAAATTGGATACTCTGTGTCCCAACTGTCTGCGACATAATTTTTCCTCCTGTAATATTTTCCTGAGGTTATTATGTCCCTTATTTTCCATTTTACTCTGAAAAAACAGAAGGCCAGAAATTTCTGTATTATAAAAAGCTGCAAAACAGCAGCTTATAGTTTGTGCAGCATACTGTTTTGCAGCTTTTAAATATAAAGTTAATGCAGCTTTGGCACCGCCGGCCGTTTGGGATCAATAACCTCTGATGCATTGAACAAATCAGACAGCGTATTTTCCTCACCGATGGAATTGTAATAGATTCGGTAGCCATCCAGATTTCTCCTGCTCATCCTTACATAATTATCACGGATCTGGACATTATATGCAGCAGAGTCCACATTGCAGTAATAATTAAATCCATTGCTCTTTAAATATTCAAATTTCTCATTGCCTGCCACGTAGCCTTCCGGCCATCCTGCCAAATCCTGGCCGTGGGCAAAAATAATAACATCCGTCTCACCGACGATGGGCTCCACGTTTTCCTTCCATTTGACGGTATCTGCCTGAATCCGCTCCATGGAAGCCTCTCCAACCTTCATATGGCCCCAGGTATGGCTTGCAAATTTCCATCCGTCCGCTTTCATGGCATCCGCAACTTCCTTTGCCTTTGCCCTCTCTGTTTCCAGGTCAAAATCAGGATGCTCCTCCAACCATTTCTTCTTGTCCGCATTGATATCCTCCGGCACTGTCTGATAACTGATATCGGTACGGTATCCCAGCACACCGTTGTATCCGGTCAGCGCAATGGTTCCCTTAGCTCCGTGATAGGAGGCGTCCGGATGCTCCTCAATAAATTGATCCAACAGCGGCACGGCATCAAAATTGCCTACTACTGTCGTACCGTCATCCTGGATATATTCGCATTTGGGCTTGCCGTTTTCGTCCAGTACCATTTTGGAGGCAAAACCATATCCATCATAACTATGATAATAAGACAAATCATCCAGAGACATTACATATGCTTTTTTACCGGGAGGAAGCATAATGGTGCCTTCCGTATAATGAGTGGCCCCGCTGTCATCCACAGTTTCCTGGGCAATATCCTTTAAGTCCACCAGAACGTAGCCCTGGTCATACATAATCTGGGTAATCTTGTTAAACTCATCTATCGTGGTCATCCACTGATTATTGCCCACTGCCTGAGGGTCTGTCTCCTGATTGGCAAAAGCTTTGCCCGGATCTACCACCAGTGAATGATAAAATACATGGGGAATCGTACTGATATCCACCGGAACGCATTCCGCCTTGCGGGCCTCATAATCGGAAATAGCCCCTGTCAGCTCTCCTACGCTTTCGTATCCAGAAAAACCCTTGATTTTCTCCATGGCGCCGTCATAATCGTACATTTCCGCAAGCAGATTTGCCTCTGCCAGCACAGTTTCCCAGGATGCAGCTTCCGGTTCCTTTGTTTCCTCTTTCTGATTCGGCTGCTCCTTCTGCTCCGGCGTTTCATTCACTGCCGGATCTGCAACCGTCTCCACAACGCCGTCTTTGGCATTTTTCTGTTTCTCTTTCTTTTTATTGGCTGCCACCGCTGCTGCTGTAACGCCAACTCCGGTAATCACCAACAGAAGGCCCAGTGTGGTGATCAGCCGTTTTCTAAAATATCTCTTTTGTCTTTCTTTGCTTGCCCGCCTTCTCATTTCTTCTCTCTGCTTCTCCATTGCTTTCTTCTCCCTGTCCATACTCTCTTTAATCTATCGTATATCTTTCTTCTCTATCATATGACGGATTTCATGAAAAAATCAACCCTCTTTCCATGAAAATTTTCTTAAAATTTCTTAAAGGATTCCAGTGAACTCTTTATGTCTGAATACCGCCGGAATTCCCTGGATCTTTTTCCAGCATTTCCCGCAGTTTTTTCATCACATACAGGTAAGCAGGTATCAAAAACAAATCTGCGCAAATCCACGCAATGGGACTGGCAAAGCAGGCGGCAATATAGCCGAACACCGGCACGAAGCCCAACCCCACAATGCTGCGGGCCGCCATCTCACAGACGCCTGCCAGAATTGCAAGCCGGCTGAATCCAAGGCCCTGAATGGTGAACCTGACAATATTCACAAGAGCCAGCGGAAAAAAGAAGGCACTGTTAATCATCAGAAACCATCTGACATTCTGGAGAATTAATGTTTCAGAAGCATCCACAAAAAGCAGGGCAATGGTGGTTCCAAAAACTGTCAGCAATACAAACGCAGCTACAGAGTACACCAGGCCCATAATGCAGGTGGATTTTATTCCTTTGGAAATACGATCCAGTTTGCCGGCTCCCACATTCTGTCCTGCATAAGTGGCCATGGTAGAGCCCATGGCTTCAAAGGGACAGCAGAAAAACAAGCCGATTTTGGAAGCCGCCGCAATGGAAGCCACTGCTGTGGAACCTAGCATATTCACGGCAGTCTGCAAAATAACGCTTCCGATTGCGGTAATGGAATACTGCAGCCCCATGGGAATTCCCATATTGCAGAGGACTGCTGCATATTTTCCGTCCAGCCGCCATTCTTCTTTTGTAATTTTCAGAATTTCAAATCGTTTCATCATATAAATCAAACAGGCAATGCCTGAAATGGCCTGGGAAATCACCGTTGCCCACGCGGCCCCCGCCACTCCCATACGAAATACAAGAATCAGCGCCATGTCCAGCGCAATATTCAATATCGAAGAAAATACCAGGAAAATCAGCGGACTTTTACTGTCTCCCAGAGAGCGGATAATCCCGGACAAAAGATTATACAGATACGTGACCGGAATTCCCAGAAATATAATAAATATGTATCCGTACGCGCCGTCCATAATATCTGACGGCGTATTCATCCACATCAGAATCTGCCGGCAGAGCGCACATACTCCCACAGTCATCACTCCTGCGAACGCTATGGTAAGCCACGCGCTGTTTGCCACATATTTGCGCAGGGCATGGTAATCCCCGGCCCCGAATTGCTGAGCCACCGGAATTGCAAAGCCGTTGCACACTCCCATGCAGAAGCCGATGATCATAAAATTAATGGAGCCTGTGGCTCCCACTGCCGCCAGGGCGTTCACTCCCAGAAACTTTCCTACGATCACTGTATCCATCATACTGTAAAACTGCTGAAACAGCATTCCGAAAAACAGCGGAATGCAAAACTGCAGAATTAATTTCATAGGACTGCCGTTTGTCATGTCTTTTGTTACGCTTTTTGCCATTTGATCCCACCCTTTCTATTCTAAAACAAGCCGCTTTCCGGACATTCATCCATCAGGGCCAAAAATGCCCGGTGCCCTTGTAAAACACAAAAAAATGCTCCCGGGAAAGTAACATAACATTCCCCAGATGCCAGAAAAAGGTAATGTTTTTCGAACATCCAGGCTATTCTATCACTTTCCCAGAAGCTATGCAATAAGAAAATAATTGTTTGTACAATATCGCCAATGACACTGGACGTTATGCCATTTATTTTTTCAAACACGCGCCCGTATACTGACTTATTTATTGCTAAAATGCTTGTATTAACTTCAACTTATCTTTTTTAGTAACATCTTAAAAATCCATAGTATCCTATTTTCTTCCAGCCTTCCACCTCATTCCCCAATTGAATGCCTGATCCAAAGCCTGATGTCCCTGGTAAAACTGTACTATTTTTTCAACGCTGAATGTCTGATCCTTTTGATTCTCAAACAGCGCTAATCCACACATGATATTTGATGAATTATAAGAATCCATCTTTACAATTATATCTTCTGCACCTGGATACTTTATTGTAACAATTGCATCGGCCTGCTGCCAGTTTGCCACACCTTCGTAAATAAATGTATATACTAAAATTCTTTTAAATTCACACAGTTTGTCGCCATTGATTCGGAGATTCTCACCTGCTGCCGCCGCGCCGGTTCTGTCATCTCCATCCAACATAATATATGGTGCCCGATTCAGGGTTCCAAATGCATTTCCCAATGCCTGAACTGCCCCTTTTTCCCCATTCTTTAATTCATATAAACATCCTAAATCTAAATCTATCCCCTGATTGCCACTGAGTAAACCTGACAAAAAACCTTTTTTCACAGGTCTCGAATTCCAATTTAAGTTTACTAAAATTTCCCCCAAACCCGTGGATGTTTTTTTCTCAAGATTCACCTTTTGACCCTTTTGTAAATTAATTGCCATACCTAATCTCCTGTTCTATGTCTCCTGCAATTGTTATACAATGCGCTAATCCGTTTATATTCAATATCTTTTCCTCAGTATGTACTCTCCTATGCCACTTCAATGCCATAATGTCCGCAAAGTGCTGAAAGTCCCCCCTGAAATCCACTTCCGATGGCATTGAATTTCCATTCTGCTCCGTTTCTGTAAAGCTCTCCTACAACTACCGCCGTTTCAATTGAAAAATCTTCTCCAAGGTCATACCGAATCAGTTCCGCCCCGTTTGCTTCATCCACAAGACGAATAAATGCATTGGAAACCTGCCCAAAATTCTGTTTTCTTGTTTCTGCATCGTATATTGTCACTGTAAATGCAATTTTCTCAACATTTGCCGGTACTTTTGATAAATCAACCTGCACCTGTTCATCATCACCTTCTCCCTCACCTGTAAGGTTATCACCCATATGGTTTACAGCGCCGCTCGGATGCGATAAATTTCCATAAAAAACAAATTCCTTATCTGTTGGGCATTTTCCATTTGCCCCAAGCATAAATGCTGCTGCATCAAGATCGAAATCAGCGCCCGAATCGAATGCATTTACATCCCATCCAAGCCCTACCATGATATTCTTAAGCCCCGGATTTCCTTTTGTCAAGTCAACTTTTTGTCCCTTTGATAAATTAATTGCCATTGTAATTGCCTCCTTTAATGCTATTTATATAATTTTATCGTTCATTTTTTAAGCTGAGAAAATATTTATCATACTGCTCTCCATTTTACATTCGGCGCCTTACAGTATAGACATGATTGTTCCTCTCCATTGATCTGTTTGCATTTTTTACATATCCAATTGATCCTGCCACTGTAATTTGCCGGATTCTTAGTTCTTCTTTTCCGGGAATAAACCCCTTCTAAATTAACATACTCATTGAGTTCATCAATATTTTCAGGCAGCTGCCGCTTTGAAGATATGATTAATCTGCCTATCTCTTTTTCAATCTCAACAATTCCAGTATTCTCAATAGCCCTGCGCAATGCATATTCTGATACTCTTTTATGATTCACAAAATATTCCTTATTCATCTGATTATAGGAATGGGCAAACCTAAGCATGCTTTTGCTCTCGTCCTGATATTCTTGATAGCATTGATCCAAATACCGTTGTTCCGTTTTCGTCAATCTCTTTTCATTTAACTTTAATCGAAACACTTTCGCTGATAAGGCAGATAAGGGAAAAATCTCAAACCCATCTATCCCATGATCTTTAATATATTGCGATGCATTTTCCATCGTATTCTGAATACTCTCTTTTTCCTCATCCAGCATATCAATCTTATTAAGGACAAAAATCAATTTCACATCTTTATGATGTTTCACATGGCTGACCACCATTTGAAGGAGCAGTTCATCATCATTGGTCGCTAACTGCGTTGCGTTTAAAAGATAGATGATAATACCTTTTTCTAAATGCTCAAGAATCTCTTTTGTTCTTTCCGCATGCCTCAAATCCCCGGAATTATTCACGCCTGGCGTATCAACTAATACAATCGCCTTGTCTGTATTCTCTAATGTAAGTATATCTTTTACAATCAAAACATCTAATACATTTTCGTCAGCGTTTATCTTAGAAACTGTACTGGGGTAAGAGATATCAACAGCATAATTTTTGCCATCATTTTTTCGGATATATGCCTTTGCTTCAGCTGTACCCGGCTGATTCAGAACAGCCAATGCTCTTGCTGTACAAGCTTCGTTTTTTTCAGGCAATATCTCTTCTCCTAAAATTGCGTTCAAAAAAGTAGATTTACCGGAACTCATTGTGGCCATTACACATACTGGGATGATCTCTCCATTGTTGATCCCAAATCTGCTTAACATTACTCTCTCCCTTTACGGCTTTTACTGATTTTAATAATACCCTTCACAGCCTATCAAAATACTTTCCGTGCAGTTATCCGGAGCATATACTCCTATCTCAAGTTTAACGCTGGTACAGCCGTCATCCTCCCTTTCAAAGGATTCATCATAATCCAGTATATTTTGAAGCGTTCCGGGAAACAGCACTGTTCCTTCAACCGAAACTGTGCCTTCAAAAATCTCAACAGCTTCAAAATTGTTTTCGGCGTCATAAAACACATGGAATCCGCCGTAATCATCTGTAGTATTTTTACTATATTTAGACTTTTTAAACTCTTTCACAGGCGCGCCTAACCGCTCCCGCACCGACTCTCTGTCCATTCCAAATTTGAGCCCGTTAACATTGTCTTTGGGATTTACATTCCATTCTGTCATATTTTTCCTGCCTCCTTTAATTCGTCAATATACGCAAGCATTTCATTTATTGCATCATCATATTTATCTCCAAACTTTTCTCTGATATCATCGATATCCATCTGTACAGCCTCGTCAAATTTACCTTCATCTATCAGCTCTTTCTGACGTTCTCTATACGCTCTGGCTTCGCGGGAACTTCCGCAGCTTGCCGTTTCCCTGTGATCCGATTTATCCATCTTGATTGCCGGACCATCATTGCGCGACAATTCTGTAACACTGTCTGCAGGCATATGATGAATCTCTGTTTTATCGCCCTCACCCTCTTTAAAGATATCTCCAAACCTTCCGCCCTGTCTGTCCCTTATCTCTGAATTTGAGATTTCCTGCCTTTCTAATTCCTGATTTGCATCTGATCCGTTTTGCAGACAATCATTTTCAGGCACACCTTCGTCTTCCGGCAAATTTGGTTTTCTCTCTGTTTGAGGCTCCGCCTCTCTTTCTAGTTCCGCATTCAACGGCCTGTCCAGTTCTTTTAACAAATCCTTAAAATCATTCTCTTTAATGTCTCCTGCTTCCTTAACATCAGAAGCATTCAATGGTTTATCCAGCTCTTTCACCATTTTCTTTGTCTCTTCGGACATCCCTTTCGCTGCTTCCCCCGCCACTTCAGCAGCTTTGGCAATCTCACCTATCATCCTTAACATCCTTCCTTCCGTCTGGCTACTGCATACTGGCGCCATTTTGCGTAAAGCGAAGCTTTTCCTCTGTCCTCTTTCACCATCTTACGCATCACGCATTGTGTGATTGCCAATTCTAATTCCACGGACAGTTCTCCAAGAATTGACGCCAAATGATTATGTATCTGTTCCTGAAGCCCATTCACTTCGTCCATTGAGATAATTACATTTTTAAATCCATCATACTTCACCAATTCGCATACCACGTCGCTTAATTTCTCAAATGATTCCTCTTCCAGAATACTTGGGACACCCCCGTTCTCAAGCTTCTCAATTGCATCCAGAATGACAATGATACTTTCTGACGGCAAGTTAAGATCTTCAATATTATTTCTTATCAATTCTGTTGAAATATCTAAATATTCATCCATCCTGTTTCCCACAAGCATCATAACAATCATCCGTCTTGCATCACGATTCATCCCGCCCGCTTCCTCTGGACGATACCTATATGGATGTTCCATGATTCCCGCTTTATTAATCTTACACAATACAGGATCCAACCAATTGTTTTGATACACAACCGCAACTCCTTTCGGAAGCCTGGCCAGTTCCGGAATCTGTTTCTCGGTCATCGCCGCTGATTTTCCTGCCTGCTGCCTGTCATTTTCATCAGGAAGTCTCATAAGAATCTTTGTATTGGTATTTCTTATAGCAGAAATGTCAATTGCGTTGGGCGATTGATCCACTATCACAAAACCTTCTCCGTACGTTCTCATCTCGGCAATCGAATTCGTAATCATCTCCACGGATTTTCCTGCCATATCAGCCCCTTCCGCTGAAAACCTCCCCTGCGTATTTCTCAAAAGATTATGCGCTTCCTCCAAAACTGTGATATGGCTCAATTCCTGGTTCATACATCCATCTGCCCGGCCCATTCTGTATTCATTGAGCTTCATTACGACAATCCCCATAATCAGCGATTTTGTTTCCTGAGAACCGATCCTGCTTAAATCAATAATCGTATTCTCTTCAAACAAAATGGCTGGGGATACCTCATTCGCAGTAAACATTTGGCCATTAATTCCATTAGTCAAAGAACGGACCCTGGTAATTAACGCTCCCGCATAATCTCCTTTGTTGTCTTCAGAATAATCAGACGTATCCAATATCCTTCTTATCTGCATTTGAACATCTTTAAAAGATGGATAACTCTTCTTGCTTTTTAATATATTTTCTGAATTTTCCAAATCCCATCCGCAAACCTGATACGCCTGTAAAACCGCGTCTTTTAGAATAGCAGGCATTGCCGCGTACATAGGCCAGCATACATTAAATATCTCTATCAATCTATCAATGTGTTCAAGGACATGTATTTCATCCGGAAAGGAAAACGGATTGATTTTCAACAACTCTGCCATCTTATTGTTCGTGCCAAAAACATGAACATCCTGTTCATTTCCAAAAACATTTTTATATTCGCCTTTTGCCGGTTCAATCACTAAAAATTTGACGCCATTTTTCCGGGCCTCCGATAATATCTGATAAACTGTATTTGATTTACCGGAACCAGTTGTTCCTGTAATCATCATATGAGAAGCAAGACTTTCCAGATCAATTTCAATTTTTGCCTGCTCTCTTTTCCCCATATGATATACATTTCCCAATAGAATGGTATTCCCTGCTTCACATTGCCCATCTTCTATAAAAACATTCCTTGCAAAAGAAACCATCTTACTTATGGAAACGCCATTCACCGCTTTCTGCGGAAGCCCGGCAGTAATTACCAACTCACTGCCGCTTATCATGGACGCAGGCGTAATGTCTACCGGCTCATTTCCAGTATTCATTTCAAACAGAGGATGCATCATTTTCTTAAGATATGCCTCTATCCGTTTTGTTTTGTAAGGATCCATCCAGGTATTAATACTATAATTTTCTACCGTATCTTTCTTTCCTCTGCACAATGACTGTAATGTCCCTGCTAACGTCTTACTGGTCTGTGTGTCATCTGATATACAATATGTCGCCGTACTCCACAAACCATTGTCTTTTGCATCGTCTATCCGTTCTATTTGTTTCTCAATTTTCTGCAGCAAATCGATTACTTTTTTATTATCCCTTACAAGCTGCAGCGTTTGCCCTGTTGTTGTTGTAAATGTATCTGTTGTTCCTTTTGTCTGAGTCCTTCCGCTTGTACTGCTCTGAGAATCACTATGAGAAAAGCCTGTCTGATTTGACTCCCCGGAATTGGTGCCAAAACTTCCTGAAAGAACTATTATGCTGGGGCTTATCGCCTTACTTTTTCCCCTGGACTTGGTCTTCGATACATTACGTGTGCTGCTTATGGTGCTTCCAACAGATTCTGTTACCGCATTCGAAATATTTTCAGCTAACGCACTGCTGTCAGACTCTGAATATGTCTGTGTAATCTTGGCAAAGGGCGACAGCTGAGAAAAAATTTCCTCGTAATTATCCTTTAATTCTAATAATTGTTCTGAGGATACAGGTTCAGCAATTGTAATCATGGCATATTTTTTTCCTGACATTGAATCAATCAGCTTTTCCATCCCCTGCACAAAATCTTTATTATTCTCACTTCTCAAACCCGGTATGCCGCTTACGGCGCTGATCACAGGACTTTGCCCGAGGGCAGAAGACGAAAATACTTTATTCAGACAAGCTGTTAATCCTGCTTTGTCCTGCTGAATTAATTTTGATCCCGGAAAATTTCCTTCAAAGGTTCCGGACAGCACCGATTGACATATTGAAATTTCGTTGATATTACTTGTTCTGGTTCCAATATAATATTCAACGCTATTGCCGTCACTCAAGATAATATGTATAAGGGTTCCGCCGCACAAAGCTACTGAATTGTAAACATTCATAAGCTTATCCAAATTATTCTCATCTGCATCATAAACAATCTTTGTTATCTGATTCATACGAAGCACGCTATTAATGTTCGCATCCGCTATTTCTGCCGGAATATCTTTAATCGGATAGTTACCTATCTCCGGCATATACTTTCTCATGATTATATTATCTGCCTGCGTAAACGCCGCGTTTATTTTTTCCTGGCTCTGCGTAAATTTCTGTAATTGCTCCGGCATATCTACCTCCCTGATCTGGAACCAAGTATCCGGCTCAATAAACTCTCACCGCTTTTACGGATTCGGTTCGCATGATTCGCTTTCACTTCCTTTTTCTTCTCTTCTGAAATTATTCTTTTTCCCTGCTCACCAGACATCATCTTTTTCCTCTTCGCTGCTTTTCCTTTTTCACTTTGCCGCGCCCCCTCTTCCATTGGAATTTTACAGGGGCTTTTATTCTCCTCCGATGCTTTTAATGGATACACTTTTTTACCGACAATTTCAAGATGCTGAATTCTCTCTTCACAAAAATTATCTATCAGGGAAGAAGCTACCAGCGCCCAGTAATCCTCATCCCATTTTTCCTCCGGCTCAAAGTCTTCCCCATCAAACTCCTGCAGCAGCCCGGAAATATTTTTTGTCTTCACATATTCAAGGACATTCCTGAATTTATTTGTTGAAAAATTCGGATCCCCATGTGCTATCGTATAAAAAACACTATAGATTCCAACCAAACTTTTTTTCGATATAGCATCCTCTAATGCCGCAATTTTCTCCATCATATCCTCCATATTTTATATTTCCAAAACCGCATCTAACTGCGCCAAGAACTTCTCAAGCCATGCAGCTTTCTCTTTTTCAGATTCAATCCTTGCGTCAATGCTGCTTTGATTCCGCGTTAATTCTTCATTTTCTTCTACTTTCTTCTTCAATGCCTCCTGCAGTTCCTCCAGCTGTCTCAAAAAGAATTTTTTAAACTGCTTTGCTTCATCCTTTGCTGTATTTTGCGCGCTTTCAAGATTTTCATTAAAGCTGCTGATGATTGGCGTGAGATACTCATTTTCCACAGTGGAATAATCCACCATTTCCCGGTTAGCATAAATTGCCCTGTTATATCCAGACGCTTCAAACCATGTCCATGGCTTATACCATTTTTTGTTTGTATTTTCTACCCATTCCACTTCTCCTGTATCATATGTTTCTTCATATTTATAACTATTAATGATCTCCTGGGCATTGGGAATATCCATTTCCAGGAAGCCAACGCCAATATCATCATTTAATCCACTATATTGCTGCTCTCTTACAACCCCGCTCTGGATCAGCTTATGAATATGCTCCGTATATTCTTCCATAATGGTATTTGCATTTTCCACAATGACATCATTAATAATGTTTTCCAGCTCTGTCTTTACATCACTCTGCAAATGCATCACTGTATTATTCAATTTCATCATCATCTGCTGAACTTCCAATGTCGTCATTGCGCCTTTTCCTGAAGAGGGATTCAGTTCTTTAGATATTTTAGCTCTGACCTCCCTGATTCTTTTCTTTGCATCCTTCATCATATCCAAAGCCTCTATGCGGCTTCTGAACTTTTTCGCTTCCTCCCCTTCCGCAAGTATACCTTTAATCGTTTCAAGCTGCTGATGTATTTCATTTCTCGAACTCTCATTATTCTGGATGGAGGACATCATCTTTGCATGCATATCTTTCTCTTCGACTTTCTTCTTAAAAGTATCTACAGCCGCCTTAATTTTCGCAGTATACGCATATTTTTGCAAATACTCATTGATGGCAATTTCCACAGCAGGTATCCCCGTGTACCACATAACTTCTTCATACATATTCCCCGACCTTTTAGCCGCATCTATGGAATTTTTCACTTTCTGGAGATTATTTTTTCCCAGACTTGCCTGCTCAGAAAGATGCAGCTGCTGTTCATCAATAAACGCACTGCAATTACTCAATGTTTTATTCTGCCCTTTCGTCAGCTTAGCGCCGTTCTGGTACATTCTGATAACCTTAGCAGTTTCCGCCGATGTGGGAAAAATATTAGGATTCTCTATATCAAATTTCCGTAAATATTCGCGCACATGCTCCAATGCGTCCTGTACAGATTCTTTATCCGGATCAAACTGATCAATCTTATTAACTGCAAAAATAAATCTATCCTTTGATTGTTTTCCTCCCACTTTCATAGCCTCTGCAACCGTAGCCAATAACGTATAATCATCATTTGTCTGAAGCTGCGTGGCATTGAGCACGTACAATACCATAGGTTTCGTCTTTTCCTTAATAACCCGATAGGTATGATTTTTATGTTCTTCAGTCCTGGAATTATTTGGTCCGGGAGTATCCACTAAAACCAAACGTATTCCTGATGAATCAATATTAGGAATATTGCCGGTTATATCTATATAAGCTGTATTGGGATTCGCATTCATCTCCTCCATATCCGCCAATGTCAAATCCGTATACGTTCCCAATATCCGGTTATCTTTATCTCTGTACTCTGCGTCAAATTCGGTTCCGGAACTTCTGTCTTTTATTTTTGCTATCGTCGCGGTGCAGGCTTCATTTTTCGACGGCATCAGTTCTCTTCCCAGAAGAGCATTGATTAAAGTTGATTTGCCGGAACTCATTGTGGCAATAACGCTGACCTCAAATTCAGAACTAACAGCGCTGTAGAAATTTTCCTGTATTTGCTGCGTCCGCAAATCCTCAAAGGGACATTCTCTCTGCATCTTCTCAAAAAGCTTTTGGAGTTCAGCCAACCTGTCTTCAGAACCTCTTGCCTCCGTAAATACAAGCGAAACTTCAATATTGGAATGTTCAAAACAGTATTCTTTTACTGTCTCATACAAATCATCATAATCAAGTCTAAGACCATAAAATTCTATGTAAAAAGAACTGTCATTGCATAAGTCTACCAATATTGGCATTAACTGTTCGATCCACACCTGAATTCTCTCATTTCTGAGATCATATAATTTGTTAGGCGGCTCAACTGCTTTTCCATCAATTGTTATGAATGACTCAACCACATACGGATTATATTTAAATCCAATTCTTGTGGGCTTATTGTCAGCATTTTTCGAATTAAATACTTCCTGCGAATTAACTTTCCCCAATGCTTTCTCTTCCCCCGCCGGTAATTTGATTTCCTGCGGCATACTTGTCTTAAAAGACGCATTCTGTTTCTGACGCTCCTTTGTCTCCTTCTCAGGCGGCACCTCTGCTCTCTCTTTTTCCTCCACACCGCCAAAATATGTAAGCAGGGAACTCAATCCCCCATTAAAACCACTGGATACAGCAGCAATTCTCCAACCATTCTTTTGATATATTTCAGTGGATATAATAGCTTTCTCTTTCGCAAAATCCGTTTTGGTATTCTGTATGGATATATATTCTATGTTGTTCTGTTTCAGCTTAAGGCAAAATCTTTCCATTTCTGCCATTGTTTCATTGCCATCAATACTGACCGTAAACACCAACTTTGCTATTTTCTCAGGCAGCCTGATTAAATCTATCTCAAATATACTTTTATGACCTGATTCCATATAATTAATTTCATGATTCGGCGAAGTTGTCTGATTATAAAAAATCATATAATTTTCATCGGATAATTTTCCCTTATCATCTACCCCAAAGCAGCAGCAATCATATGTTGCGTTGCCCAAAACCTCCATCTCAACAGTAAAAACTTTTGTTTCATCAAAATATTTTTGGATTCTGTCTCTCATGCCTTTTACAAATTGCATCACTTTATCCCCCAGTATATTTATATTCGTCAGAAATTTCTGCTGCATACCTTCGCACCGGACGCAAAGGTTCTTATTTCCGCAGCTTAATTTCTTGTTCTCATTTTTACCAACAACTTAGGTTTAATGGCAAATCTTTCACTTTCTATTCTAATCTAAATAAGTTTTAAATTCAACTCTTTTTTGGTTTTGTATTTCTATTTTTATTCTTGTTACAATAAACTTATCGAATATCCGAAGCAGCAAGGAGCACAAACCATGGACAATTTAAAAAAACTCAGACTGGAAAAGGGACTCACCCAACAGTCCCTTGCCGAGAAACTCAACATAGGCCAGCAATCTGTCTACAAATACGAACATCATATCACAGAACCCGATATTGATATGTTAAAAACCATTGCCGACTTCTTTGACGTGTCCGTGGACTATCTCATCGGCCATTCCTCCTGCCCCCATAAAATTGAAGAAGTCCATCCTACGGATTTAAACAATACAGAGCTTGCTCTCATTCAAAAATACCGCTCCCTCCCACCCTCTTCCAGAGAAGTATTTTTGCAGCTTTTAGATGAATTCCTGAAAAATAATACTTCCTGAATATATTTTAATGGCGGGACAAAGCGCAGGCAGAACCATCAGCATCCTGCGCTCCTGCTGCTTCAGTTCCATTATAGCATCCGCCATGGACACAATCTGTCCTTCTCACTTAATTTGTTAAAATTTTTTTACCAATTCCACATTCTCTCCCTGATACCGCAGCCACATATCAATTCCGCTGCCGAAAGTCTCTGCCCGAACCAGATAATTTCCATCCTCTTCTTTGATGATTTCCGCGGTGGGAAGTTTATCTAAAACGGACTCTATACTCTGCCCTTTATACCAGAATTCAATCCGCTGCAGCTTCCCGCCGTACATAAACTGAATTCGTTTCCGGTATTCCCCTTCCTCAAAGCGATCTTTGTATGGAATTTTAAAATATTCATCCAATACTTTTAGGCCGCAGATTCGATCGATACGGTAAATGGTGGGATACATGTCGTTTGCAACCTGGAATTCCTTCTCCCTGTCTATATTTTCAATATGAGCTGCCAGATAAAAATAGTATTCGGAAAACATAATGGCCAAGGGCTGCAGCTTCCTGGACACTTTCTGATTTCCTTTCAACTTTTCATATGTAATTTCAATGCATTTATGCTCATTAATTGCCTTTCCGATCTCCCACATTTTATCAATAAACACCTTTTTATGGTGAGGCTCAATGTAGTGCAGACGCTCATTTGCAATCAGCTCTTCCACTGTTTTCCGGTTTTCCGCAGGAACGCACCGTTTCAGCATCTTATCCAGCATCCCTGTCATTTCCGTCTTTGTAAATGCACGGCTCTCCAGTAAAATTTTTGTAATGGCCAGCGCTTCTTCATTGGAAAAACTCATCGTCTCCCACCGCTGCATCCGGTATCCCCGCTTGTCATAATCATAAATAATATCATTCTCCAATCCTTCCTCCACCATCTGCATTTTCAAAAAATCCCGGATATCCTCAATGTCCCGCTGAATGCTTTTTTCATTTACCCCAAAATTCACAGCCTCTTCTGCTTTGCAGATAATTTCTCCCTTCTGCAGACGTGCATATAAATCCAGGCTCCTGTATACTTTGTCTTTTTTCTCCATAAAAATCTCCCTGTCTCTGTTGTCTTTTCTTGTTCCTGTTCTGCCTGTCAATATCATTTCCCGCCTTATGATACAAAAACAGTGTCTTTTCCCGCCATACTACCACTATAACAATATTTTCGGATTTTTTCAAAACCTAATATAAAAAAACCGGCGATACGCCTAAACGGCGACGCCGGTTTTCTACTCTGTTCTGCCTGCCCGCCCTGTTATCCCGGCGGTTACATATCAATTCCCAACAGGCTTCTCTCCGTCTACACAAAATTATGCTCCAATTCAGAGACAAGCTGCTGCATTTCTCTCTTGGAAGTCACGTTTCTGGCAGCCTCAACCACCTGCTGCTTCTCTTCGTCGTCCATTTTCGCGTAGACGGACAATGCTTTTTCATTCAGCCCGAGCTGAAAGCTGAGGCCTATGGGCATATCATAGTTATGTTCCATTCCCTGCAACCCTTTCTTTCTGCGTTTAGAAGTAGTATAGACAAAAAATAAAATTTTATACCTCATATTATTTTTATCTGTCAAGCCTTAAAAAATTCCCATCATCTTCCCAACCCAGTAAACCAGCCCCAACGCCCAGCTGGTAAAAATCCCATACAGAATCACCGGCCCTGCAATGGTAAATATTTTGCATCCAATGCCAAATACCTGCCCCTCTGCTTGTGTCAAGTTAGAACCCATTAATTTTTGAAAAATTAAATATTTGTCTGCCCATTACGATTCTCTTCGCAAGCGATATATCCTTTTCTTATTTCTTCCTATCGCTTCCACATCATCCATTATAGAAAGTATTTCTCTCGTCCTCGCCATGCTCAAACCCAGCAATTCTGCGATATCTCTGGTTTTTGCTGTTTCATTCCCCTGTAAATACAATCTGATTTTTTCCTGATTATTCCTTGTTTTTATCGCTTGTTTTTTATCGCTTGTTTTTATCGCTTGTTTTTTATCGCTTGTTTTTATCGCTTGTTTTTTTATGAATTTTAAAGTCAGCGATGTCCTGTCCGGATCAAAATCTTCCTTTATGTCAGGCTCTTCCCACCCTTCGTCTTCCCATACGTTAAAAATATTAGGCACTCCGCTTCCCGCATGCTCGCCGATATCTATCAGATTAAACATTTTCATCAGACTCTTATTTCTTGGGTCGGATTTTCCTCCTCTGCGCATCTGCTCCTTCCCGAGTCTGATATAACCGGGATTCTCCAATATGACTTTATCGTCTTCTTTGATTATGAGAACACCATATTTCCCATAAAAGTCCGTATTGATGATACAGTTCGCCAATGCCTCCCTCAGCGCCCTGTGAACCGGCGTATCATCCACCCGAAAACCGCCCTCCATCCGAAATGGCACCTTGATATCCTTCGTAAGCTTATTGTATACACGAAAATAAAAGTCGAATACATTTCCCGACCATTCGCCAGACGATGATTGAAGCCTGTCCGTCCATCTGAGCACCGTATCCGGGTTCTCCCTGTAATCCAAAAAATAGTCCGGAAAATATCTCACAATGTCATACTCATTTCCAAACATAAGCATCCCGGCCGCCGTAGGATGAAGTTTTTTATCGTCTTTCGAAAAACCCGCTGCTCCAATCACTCTGAGATATTCCTTGTCATCCAGTCTCTCAAAAGGGTGTCCCGGCTTAAAGGATTTGTGGCTGTTGCGATAACCGCGGATGGAATCCTGATTCAGCTCCTCAATATCGGCCTCCTCAATCACTTCCATATCCATAGTTTCCTCTGCCTGATCCCTCAGCATTGTTTTTACCTGCAATCTGGTACAATGGTAATCTCCCTCCCAATTTCTGCGAAAAGTTCCTCCAAACAAGTCACCATTGATGTATACCGGCTTTTGCTCCCGCTTTGCGCCTGGCACCCAGATTACCATGATCACGTCATCTGCACCGGCCACTGAAAAAGTTTCCACATCATCGTCTTTCAAAAGGTTGATGCTCACCTTTTTACGATTGTTAATGGTATCCCAGAAATCTTTTTTCAATTTAGCCGCATTTTTCAGCCCGGTTGTATGCCAATTGCCTGATTTATCTTCTTTTACCCCAAGAATTATGACACCGCCATAGCAGTTGGCAAAAGCAGAATAGGTATCCCATAAGCTATTAGGAAGTCCGCCTTCTGCTTTTTTAACTTCCCTTCGGTTATCTTCTTTATAGGAATCAAATTTTGCCAGTTCAAATAATTCTTCCATACTTGCTCCTTAAAAAGTCAATTCAATATGACTAATTCTCTTTGTCAAAAAATTTCTATTCTTTCTGATATTCTTCTATATCCAATATATTATCTCCAAATTGAACCATCATATTTGCCTGAAGTCTGGCAGCTTCATTCACTGTCAGTAAATCCACTCTGCCATTGGGCATCGCATGCAAATCACTTATTCCTTCTATAGTAGTCAGACCTTCACAAAACAGCAGCTTACCGTTCATCACGCTATAGTGCATAATATTCATTCTCCGCTCAAATTCTTCCCTCGTATCGGGCGTATTCATTCTGGTAATTTCCAAATGATATCATCTCCTCTTTTCGCCTGTTCTATCATAGAAATACTACACGATTCGTTTGGTTATCAAGAAACATCCATTGTTTTTCTTTTTCCACTTTTTCAAGTTCTGCAAATGTCACCAATTTATAACCTGCCGGCAATCTCAATTTATCTCTGTTTATCCATCCGGATACGGAAAGAAACGTTGGCCATCCCGCCATATGCTTCTTCCAGCGCCGTTCACCGACTGATACCCTCTCTTTTATATCCTTACCGGATATCCCCATCAGCAATAATGTGCCATGATTCAATATGCGACTGCTTATATTCACGCCAAGCATACTTCCCGGATGTATATTCAGTGACAGTTCCTTGATATGCCCTGTATCCCCTTTCGTTTTCTCAAACGGATACATATTTGCATATGCAGCCTCGTGATTCTTTAAGGCAGCCATAACGCCATCTCTATCTCCCATACTCTCCGGCACTGCAAATGTCCGTAAAGTGAATATTTCTGTCATGCCATTTTCCAAATTAACAGCCTGGAACCCTGCCAGTAACATTTCCTGTCCATATACTATATTCAGTTTCTGGACATTGCGGCTATCAAAAATCTCCTTTATTATACAAAATAGTTTCCGATCCTGCAACGCTTGTATGTCTTTGATTGGAAAATGACAGTTGACCCGACGAATCGCATTCAGAAATTTTATCATCTGCAACTCATTGTTACAATGATAATCAAGTTTATTAATTTCCTCATACCATCTTCTTCTCCATGGATCGTTCCTCAGATTACCATTATGGTATCCTGCTGAAAGCCTTTCTCCATAAGCGGATAAGTCTTTCTGATATTTATCATCACCAAAAAGCTTCCACATAGCGTTTATACTTTCCTCTGAAGCATATTTACATACATGTCTCATATTCTCTGGAGGCATACACCTTTTTTCATCCAGTAAAATTTCTATATTTTCAGGAATCAAGGCCGGCTCTTCTTTTATCTGTTTTTCGGTTTCATTTGTCAGTGCTGCAGTCTCTCCTATCAATGCAGATTCCACTTGTTGACACTGCTTCTTCAACAAACTGCTCCTGCCACAATACGACTTTAATACCAAATACATATTTCCCCGCACTACCATCCACGGACATTTCAAGATCCTCTCTGCCAGATTTTCTCTTTTCTCCAATTCCTTCCTCAACGTCATGTTTCTGCTATCGGCTAATTTTACACACAGAGAAGAACAGATTTCTGCTGTTTCCAATTCTTCAAAAAAACTATACTCCACCATTTTATCTATCTCTTCCCCCACCTCACATACCAGCCAAGATAACATTTCCATACTCTTTTGGCTAATATATGGATTCGGCAATACTACAAACTGTAACAGCAATGCAAAAAATGCCTCTCTCTCTGATTCCACATGATATTTATCATTCTTATACCGTTCCTGCAGATTATCAGGAACTGTCATCATTTCCTGATAATGTCCCATAACTGCCTGATAACAGGCATTCGTTTCCTCTTCTGATAATCCTGCGGCTACAAGTTTTAATAACTCGTCCGCAATCTGCCATCTGGGCGTATATTTCGGCCAGATGATTTCCTCCCGCAGCACCCAAAGAGCGTTTGTGAAATTATCCGATATCTGAATAATTTTATGAATTGCCTGTTTCCCTTTTTCAGATGAACTTGAAGACCATACAGACCAGCCGCCTTTCTCCAATTCCCTTATGACTTCTTTATATTTGTCAGATGCACACCGATAATTACCGCGTTCCTCTTCCTTTTTTGCCTCCTCCCATAAATACTCAGCCTGCTTGTCAGAAGCAGTTGTCCCCCATGTTCCCGGCATTATAATTTCCTCATTTTCCTTTTGTTCCTTTATCAAAGCCGCGTCATCCGGGTTTCTCGTATCAATATCTCTTTTCCCTTCATCTGTTTTAAATTCTGGAACTTCTATGGATTTTTCTGTAACTTCTTCTATCATTTCAATGATAATATGATAATCTTTTTCATCCAGACAACTTTTATAAATCTGTAACAGATCTTCAAAATAATAGTCTCCCGTATCAAATAAAAGAATCTGCGCTATGCGTTCGATATATTTCTTTTTCTCTTTTCCGTTTCTGCTCAATATTTGTGCCTGAACTTCTGCATAATCCGCCATGTGCCTCCGTTCAACAAGCAAAAAAATCTCGCTGAATATCCATCGATAAATCTCCGGTACCCGTTCATCTGCTATTATCAAATAAACCAGCCTCTGAGGGAAAATGCAATTAGCTACGCGATAATTTCCAATCAAGCCATTTTTTCGATCCGTCGGCTCGTAGTCGCTAAAAACAGACGCCTGCCAATCTTCTGGAACCAGTTGGACTTGCACATACTTTAATACGGAATCATACTGCCTGCGTTTCCATAATATAGCTAATACATCTTCTTTTGTAGTTCGAATATACCGCTCAAACGTCATCCCTCCTGATGCAGCGTCAAGCGCCGCCATTACTTTATCCGTCAACTGTGGCCGAATCATATCTTCCTTCATGTTCTCCAGCAGTTGTTCCGCCAAGGTGAATTGTGCTTCTTTATACCACCATGGCCCCATGGAACTATGTAACATTTCCTGATATACCTGCCCTGCCAACTCCACACATCCGGAACGTTCCATCAGATCAACCACTTGAAGCAGCCATGCCGTCCTTTCATATCGATTAGCAACTTTCATCAAAATATCCGAATAAATTTTTTTCAAAATGGAAACAGGAGCTTCTTCATTTGGCGTCCACTTTAAAAACGCTTTGGCAATACTTATCATAATCCGAAAATAAGATTCATAGTAAACTCCAAATTGGTCATCCGATTTTTGCAGAATAAATTCCATAAACCAATTCATATCTTCCGGATATAGGATAAGAAAAAACTGGCCGACATATATCATTAAGAATTCCATACTATGTTCCGGTATCTGATAAGCATCCCGAAAGCTTGTCCTCATATCAAACGAAAACATATCCTCCATCAGAAATCTTTTCATCCATTCTGCCGCTTCATGCTCCTTCCCCTTCAATCCGCACCCATAACAACTGCCGACAAAACGTATACCATCAGCCAGCATCTCTTCCCAATGCCCTTTCCACTCCCCCTGATTCCATCCATATTGAAATCTTTCTCCGCAAAACCCTTTGCTGCGATACAACTGAAATAAATAATAAATCTTTTGAGAAGAAACCTCTGCTCCATTTTCATCACGGATGCTTTTCACGTCCCATTGCTCTGCCAGACATAATTTGTCTATTGGAACTTTAGCCGCATATTCGCGTCTTATCATAACAGCATCCATATAGGCATTTGTATACAATTCATTCCACTCATACGAATCCGCATTCGTTAAGATTGCATCCAAAAGTTTTTCAAATGATTTCTCCCTTTTATCCAGCAAATTTGTCATATTTGCTGTTCCCGCAACAGTCAGCAGCCATGTATCAAAAAAAGCCTGGTTCATGCTTAGGCCATATTCCTCCATTCTGTCTTCTGTCACAGTTTCCCCCGTGCTCCATAAGCTATAATCGGAAGACGCCTGAAGAAAAGCACTTTCTGACACTTCATCTAATTCTGAAGAAAAGATTAGTTGATTGAAAAGTTTCAATTTTTTCACATAAAAATGATAGTCTTCACCCTCATCTGCATAAGCCAATAACTGATACCCTCTTATCAGATAAGTAATCTCCTCTGCCGAAACAGCATTTCTATCCTGCAATTTTCTCATAAAGGAAGCTTCCATCTGCTGAAACAGCTCTTCTGCACAGTCTTTTCTTCCCTTCTCAACCATACGTGCAAGGCATACAAACAAACTCTCAGAATCTGCCATAAAGCAATGATTACGATACAAATAATGGATTGCCTTTTTCGGACGGTTCAACGCTATTTCCGCCAAAGCCGCCTGCGTGGCAAATCGTGCAAACATATCGTTATATCTGATTTCTGTACGCTGCATGAGCAGCAGTTTATCAATCAACTGCGCCATATTCCCCTGCGAACAGCACAATTCCAAAACCTTGTGCATATCATAGAACATTTCTTCGATCTCCACATCAAACAATGCGCATTGATCCACCCACTTCTGATTACAGCTTATGACACATTCTTTCTTGTCCTGATTACTGCCGCATGATAAATGGTATAACTTCTGTGTCACGCCATATTCCGTTTCCTGATGCGCTTTACAATATTCAGCAAATGTATGATGTATAGATTCCTGAAGGTATCCTGTTTTTTCTACCACATACCGTTGAAAAGAAGTGTGGAAAAAGGAAAGCCTTTCCCCCTGCTGTAATAGACTTCCCATTTTATTAAGCGCTAAATCAAATGCCGCCCTTTTTTCCTGCGGAACCATTTCCAGAAAGTTTTGTCTTTCTACAGATTTTCTAAAAGCCGAAAGATATGCAATACAAGAAATCTGGTCCTCCTCCCGCATCATCTCAAACCAGCGAAAATCATAATATGTACGGATGCTTCCTCCATAAACAGGTATTTTCCGAATGAAGGATTGTACCTCTTCAACCTTATCCATATTCTTAACAGTTTCAATAAGGTAGCGAAGGTAAAGCGGATGCCCTTCTGCTTTTTCGGTCAATTCATCTACATTTTCCTGTATCCCCGACACTTTCAGCGTTTTCAGCAGAAAATCCCGAACCTGAATATTGTTCAAATATGGCAATTCAAATATCTGATTCTCCTGGATATCATTTCTGATTACCCCGGGAAGAATCTGTTCATCTGTGACTGTAAAAACTATGTGCAGATATTCTAACTTCATTCCTGCAAAATAAGAACAAAACGCTTCAAACATATATGGCGCATCTAACACAAATTCATCCAAACCGTCAATACAGATCAAACCATGCTTCCCTTCTGATTTCATTGCCTGATTCAGCATATCAAATATACTTCGAGCGCTTTTCAGGCGCTTTCCGTAAGAGGAAGCATGTTCAATTTCCACTCTTCCCTTTCCGAATTTGACAGCCATGTCACAAATCCATTCATATAATGCCTCCTCGCTCTTACGATAAATTGGCGAATACGCATCATCTGACCTTCGAATAAAATATTTTCCCAGAATATATAACCGATTGTCTCCACTCAGCAATTCTGTCCACACAGTTTTACCTGTTCCGTTTCTTCCCTTTACAATGATAATTCCATTCACGGCGCCATCCATAATCAGTGACCTGATTGCGGATCTGGGATAAGGATTTTGTATATATTTCTCATGATCAGAAATATCCGGCATATTTGAAACGCAACTCGGCTCCTGCATCCCCTCTAAATCCAGGCATCTCTCTAATTCAGCCTTATACTTATGAAACTCTATCATTTCCAATTGCCTGGCATCCTGATACGTACAAATCCCGACAGCTTTTCCATCAATAACAACCGGAGCGCCTGAGAGACCTGAATAGCTCTCCAAAGCCCCTTCCATGACCTCCAAATCTATATTGTATTCTGCCATCTGAAATCCATCATGCGCATTCAAAACTTTCCCTGCAATATAGCTTCCCCGCGACATATTCTCTCCTGGATAACCATAAGTACAGAATGAACTTCCGACCAAGACCCCGCTAAAATTACATTGCATTATTACATCTTCCA
The DNA here is from genome assembly GCF_056822245.1 of Petralouisia sp. NCBI lineage: Bacteria > Bacillati > Bacillota > Clostridia > Lachnospirales > Lachnospiraceae > Petralouisia > Petralouisia sp. The sequence goes on from NZ_JBQIOP010000025.1 coordinate 27,873, forward strand.
ACCAGGCATCTGCCTTTACCGATAATATGCAAAGATCTGTATCCGGCTGCTTTTCCTGAAGCTTCACTTCGTATTGATGCACTGTTTCATCAATTTCCATAAAAGCAGCCTCTAATACAGATTGCTTTTCTACTACATGGGCTGCAGTTATAATTCTGCCGTTTCCTATATAAAAACCTGTTCCCAAAGTACCTTCACAATTACGAATTACACAAATCCCCTTTTTCATATCTGTCATTCTGCTTCTCCTCAATCATAGCTTGTTTCATGCTGCCTATATCCTAATTGACTGACCGGCTATATCAATAAATTCAAAATCATAATACTGATGAATTTTCTCCTGATCCATCCATAAAATATGTTCATTTCTATTTGTTATAAATATTTTCTTGCTTCTTTCTGGATGCTCTGAAAATAACAATGCCAAGGTTCTTTTCGATGGTCTCTTATTCCCTGTGCCTGCAGAAATCAGATAGTTTTTACTACCAAACCGTCTCAAAAAATTTTTTGAGAGATTTCTTTCACTTCCATGATGAGACAGTTTGATGAAATCCATCTCCATTTCTTCATTTCCATACCATTCTCTCAGTATTTTCTGACAAACGCCTATATTGGCATCCCCTAGAAATAACATCCTCTTTTTTCCCACTTGCAAAAGAAATGCAATAGAACTGCTGTTTTCATATGTATAATCATAACTTATACGACTGTCGGCCAGTTTTTCTATCCCCTTTTTATCAGGACTTGGCTGTTCAATCATATGGGCAATTTCCTCATATTCTTTTTCATTTAAAATATATTGAAATGATTCATATGCACTGCGAATAAGAGTATTATCTTTTAAGTCCATTCTCCTATTCATGCGTTCTAAGTATTTCTCCCATTCCTGATTCATAGCCACAAGTTGGTTAAATCCAGGCGATACAAAACGAATGCTAATATGCTCCCCTATCTCAATCTGATCCGACTGATTTATGATAACTTTCTCCGGCCACGCCCCACATCCGCCATTCCAATTGTATCTGCCGTCTAACAACAATTTTGATATGCATAGTTCTTCCTGTAATGTTATTCTTTTTCCTCTAATGCATTTCGACAGGACTGCTGCTCTCCGCGCACATATTCCCTGATAAATTAATTTTTCCCTGTCATCACAAGCTTGCTCTTGGTAATGTTGCAGCTTCAGCCCCAAAAATCCGTTATATAAAACATTTCTTATTGGTATTACCTTTGCAGCATCTGAACTTCCATTTTCTTTCAATAAGGGAATTGCTCCGCCAATATGATCCGAATGAACATGCGTCAAAATCAGATAATCTATCATCTTACCATTCTGAGCCATGTTCAATAATTTTTTTCGTATATATTTCTGGTAAGTTACATAGTTTCCACAATCAATCAGCAAATTTATTTCCTTTTTTCCATCTTTGACTGTAACCAAAAAACTGTCACCCTCACCTGCTTGAAACACATATATCTCCACTTGGATCATAGAAATCCTTCTAACCCCTTTCAATCTCTTCAAAAACGCTTTCATCAAATAACATCCTCTGCTAATCCATCTCACTGATTTATTCTAATCATTATATCAGATTTAAAAAGAATTTCCCATGATTAGCTTCAATGTTTCCTAAATCTGACAAAAAAGTCCCTGGGATACCTGCAAAGCAAATATCCTCGGGACAAGCTCCTTTATATACATCATCAGCAAAAATTTTGCTCCAACCCTTCCACAATCCGATGCTTCTCCAATTTGGTGGTCACATTCCTTGCCGCCTCTATTACCTGACGTTTTTCCTCATCATTCAATTTGCCATACGCATCCATCGCTTTAGAGTTCATCCCAAGCTGGAAACTAAAACCCATAGGCATGTCAACCTTGTTTTCCATTTGTCCAGCCATTTATATCCCTTTCTTTTTTACAGAATATCAAAAGAATTTCATTTTCCTGTCTTTAAAAAATCCCCATCAGCTGCCCGAGCCAGTAAATCAGCCCCAGCGCCCAGCTTGTAAAAATGCCGTACAGAATCACCGGTCCTGCAATGGTAAATATTTTGCATCCAATGCCAAATACCTGCCCCTCCTTCTGAAATTCAATGGCAGGCGCCGCCACAGAATTGGCAAACCCTGTAATGGGCACCAGAGCCCCTGCGCCGCCCCAGTTGGCAATTGAGGGATAAATATTAAAGCCTGTTAAAAGCACGCTCAGCAGTACCAGGAGCATGCTGCACCAGCTTCCCGCCGCATCCTTATCCAGTTCAAAGGTATTCACCGCAACATTCAGGATGAACTGTCCCAGGATACAGATGATCCCCCCTGTAAGAAATGCTTTCACCATATTTGCCGGAAGGGAATGAGTGGGAGTCACCTGCTTCACATAATCATTATATTCCTGATTTTTCTTTTCTTTCTGTTCCATGGTTTCCTGTGCCATAACTGACCTTCCTTTCCTCTGATTTACATTTTGTGCATATGATTTGCATAAAAATACAACGCGCCCAACGCCTTGCCCAAAGCCATAAAAAACAGCATAAGGCTTAATCCTTCTTTAATACCAAACCGCCGGAACATAATGGGAAATGTGTTGAGAATTTCCGCCAGAGCCACAGCCAGGCATCCGGTAAATATTCCGGCCGACAGCCCAAATACTATGACAGCCCCGATTCCCAGAGGCGCCGAAACAGGAAACAGGGAAAAAATATTTCCCACTGCGCCGCCTAAAATCACCGCATTCTCATAGGCAACAATATCTTTTGCGGTACGGCTTTTCCCAATAATTCTGGGAACCACTCCGATAGAAATAATAAAGCTGAACACCCCTGCCGCAATTGCAGAACCGCTTGCCAGTCCGATAAACCCCAAAAACACCTGTTTAATCCACATCATTACTGGTTCCTTTTCTTCCACAGTTTTCTATAAATGTGGCGTCCACATCTTTTTCATAGGTGCGCATTTCCACCTGAATGGGGGTTGGATCGTGAGTAATTTTCTTATGTCCCACATGATTGAAAAATATCGTAATCCCCAAAAACAGCCCGATAGAATAACAGATTTCCAATACGGTAAATCCGCTGGATTCTGTGCCCATCACCTGCTGGTAAAAGTCCGCAAACACTTCCCCTACGCCCACATCATTGTTAAATGTCATAATGGTAAATGCGGAGCCGAAAAAAATCAGCACGCATAATACTGCCGTTTTCAGGTACAGCAGCCATTTGGGCTCCTGTTTCGGCTCATATTCCAGGACAAAATCCTTTTCCCCGATATTCTGGACGTCCACATTGGGAAATTCCTGTCCAATCAATTCAATAATTTTCATCACAGAAAAAACTTCCACCTGCTTTTTCTTCCGGCTCTGGTTGGCCGGCGTATGAAACGTATATACCTTCAGGGTTTTTAATTTGTGAATCAGCGGCTGATTGGTGGAAGTAATCTTCGCAATATCCTTCAATGTCACAGAAGGCTCCCTGACCAGCACATTCTGCTCTATTTTCAGATATACGGTGTCTGAACTTGCCATACAAGAGTTCCCTCCGTCACCGTGGTCTGTTTTTCCACGTAATTCACATAATAGAAAATTCCTCCTGCAATGGTAAGAATCACAACTGCCAGAAGGCAAATTCGGTAAATGGCGCTACGACTATGATTCATATTCTCACATCCTTTTTCCATCTTTGGAAGTAGTATGCCATCTTATCCAGAATTTATTCATTGGGAAAAAGAAAATTAAATGTGGTAATCAACATGGAAAACATGTATAATAAAAGAAAAAGAAGGTGATTTCATGGACGCGTTAAACAATGAACTGATTTACACAATTGAAGATATTTACTCCCTGCCCGAGGGAAAGCGGGCCGAACTGATTGACGGGCAGCTTTACTATATGGCGCCTCCCGGCAGGACGCATCAGCATTTGGTAAGCAAACTGAATCAAATTATTTCCAACCATATTGATTCAAACGGCGGAAACTGTGAAGTATTCCCCGCCCCATTTGCCGTATTTCTGAACAAAGACAGCGCCAATTACGTGGAACCGGATCTTTCTGTCATTTGCGATACTTCCAAACTGGATGAAAAGGGCTGCCACGGTGCTCCGGACTGGGTCATTGAGATCGTTTCCCCCAGCAGCAAATCCCGGGATTATATGGTGAAACTTTTAAAATACTGCACCGCCGGGGTTCGGGAATACTGGATCGTAGATCCGGACAAAAAAATGGTATCCGTATATCAGATCGAACAGGAGCTGGTGGAGCAATATTCTTTCGGACAAGACATTCCGGTGGGAATCTGGGAGAATTTCTCAATTAACATTTCGTAAATATTTATTATATGTACTACTCCGGCAGTTCCATATCAGCAATTCTTAAAACCAAATATCCGCCAGAGCATAAAATACAAAAAGCACGCCGTAACGTTTTCATCTCCGCAGCGGCATGCTTTTTTGCTGTCACCGAATCCGCTTTCGCATTCCCAACAGAATCCGCTTTTCCAGTCTGCTGACCTGCACCTGGCTGATGCCCAGTTCCCCGGCTACCTGAGTCTGGGTTTTATCTTTAAAATACCGAAGCTCAATCAGCCGTCTTTCCATATCTCCAAGTTCTGAAAGAAGCTGCTCCAACACCATATGGTTCAGCAGCGCTTCATGGCTGTCTCCTTTCTGGGGAATCCGGTCAGCCAGACAGGATTCTTTGCCTGACTCAGGCTGATACGTTTTATCAATGGATTCCACCTCACCGTTTGCCTCCAGAGCCATCACAATTTCCTCTCGGGGAAATCCGGTTTCATCTGAAATTTCCTGTAATGTGGGCTCATGTCCAAGCTCTGCCAGAAGTTTTTCTCTGGCCTGCCTGACTTTTGCGCCGTTTTCTTTCAGGCTCCTGCTGACCTTAATCATGCCGTCGTCCCGCAGAAACCGCCGGATCTCCCCGGTAATCATAGGCACCGCATAGGTGGAAAATTTCACTTCAAAAGACAGATCAAACTTGTCTATGGCTTTCATCAGTCCAATGCTTCCCACCTGAAATAAATCCTCCAGTTCATAGCCCCTGTTGGCAAACCTATGTACAATACTCCAGACCAGTCCCATATTTTTCTGGATCAGCTGTTCTCTGGCCTCTGCATTTCCCTGCTGCGCCTGTTTTAACAAATCGCGCATAACATCCTATCCTTTCCCAATGGTTTTGCGCATGGTAACGCAGGTTCCCTGGCCTGGCTCTGAAACCACCTCCACCTCGTCCATAAAAGCCTCCATAAAAGCAAATCCCATCCCGGACCGTTCCAGCTCCGGCTTGGTGGTAAACAAGGGTTCCCTGGCCTGTGCCACATCCCGGATTCCCTTTCCGGTATCCACCACGGAGATTTCCACCTGCTGCTCTCCGGTACTGCACTGAATCCAGATACTTCCCTCCTTCTGCTCATATCCGTGGATAATACAGTTGGTCACTGCTTCACTGACGGCTGTTTTAATGTCTGCCAGCTCGTCCACTGTGGGATTCAGTTCTGCCACAAATGCCCCCACTGTAATTCTGGCAAAGCCTTCATTCATTGAAGACGCCAGAAATTCCATTTTCATTTCATTCCTTATCTGTTCCATAGAATCCTCCTTATTTCTCTTCCTGTTCCACTTCCATAATTTTCTGCAGACCAGACAGCCTGAAAATCCGCTGTATCTGCCGGTTCAAATGCACTGCCCTGACATATCCGCCGGAAAAGCGCACGTTTTTACATCTTCCGATTACCACCCCGATGCCGGAGCTGTCCATAAAACAGGTATCGGAAAAATCAAATACCAGACTGCGCACCGGATATTTCAGAATCAGCCCGTCTGCTTCCTCCTTCAAAACTTCCGCCTGATGGTGATCCAGTTCTCTGGGCATCCGGATCACAAGGCATCCATACTCTTTTTCAAATCTGTGCTCCATAATTCTCCTTCCTTTCCGCTGCAGTGGAATAATTGTTTTTCTTAATGCAACTGCCCCACAAAAAAAGACGCCTTCTGCATTAAGACGTCTTTTGTATCATTCTTATATTTTATTTTACACTGTCACTGGGGAGGCTGCTGCTGCGCCGCCATTTCATCCAAATACTGCTGCGACCGTCTGGCCCGTGAAGTACCGGGATGAAGCTCCACCATTCTCTGATAGTATTTCTGGGCATTTGCCGTATCCCCGGTCTGACGGTAAGACTGGGCAAGATAATAAATGGCATATCCGTCATTATAATCTTCCTCTGCCTGCACTACCTTTTCCAGTCCTGTGATGGCTTCCGGAAAACGATTTCCCCGGTAATCCTGCTCTGCCTGCGCATAAACGGCATTGATATACTGCTCATTCACCTGGGTATTTAAACTGTCATATATTGCCTTGGCCTGACCTTTCAGTAATTTGGAATCCACATTGGCAATGGTGTCTCCTGCCCCCTGAATATTCTGTTGGGCAAATGCATCGTAGGCCACAATCAGCTGTTCATAACTGTCCACAATTTTCTGGGCATCCTTGGAATCATTTTTCTGATCCTTAATCTGCTTCTCCAGATCCTCAATCTGGTTTTGCAGACTCTTAATTTCCTGGTTGCGGGTAGTTAAGGAATCATTTGCTTCCAGTTCTGCCTTCTTTGCCTGGGATACCGCATTCTGCTTAATTCCGGGTATTACCAGAAAACAGGTAATCAGCACTCCGATTCCCACGCCAATCACCAGATTCAGAATCGTCATTACCGCCGAATTATCTTTAAAATTTGCAGGCTGTATAATGGTATCATTGCCGCTCTGATAAGAAGCGGACTCTTCCTTCTCCTTACGCCCCAGCTTTGAGTGGTTTTCCTGCAGGTGGATGTTTACCTCCCGCAGATACCGGAGGGTAGTGCCGTTATTGGTATCAATCTCCGCAGCGGCCCACAGCTCTTTTCTGGCCAGTTCATATTTGCCCTCTTCCATATACAGCAAGGCAAGAAGCTGATATCCTTTCACCAGTCCCGGATTCATGGAAAGCACCTTTTTTAACTGTATAATGGCGAGATCTTTGCTGTCCTGCTGACAGTATAAAAGGGCCTGGTTGTATTTTTTAATGGTCTGATTCACTGCATTCAGCTGAGAACGGTTGGACTGTATCTCTTCCAGATATTTTTCCGCCGGATTTCCCTTAGGCTCCAGGCTGCGGCTCAATACCCACTCGCTTAAAGCATCCACCACTTCGCCCATTTCATAATAAATCAGTCCAAGCAGATTTCTCGCCTGTGTATTCGCTTTGTAATACTGCAGGCTCTTCCGAAGGGACTGGATGGCGCCGGACAAATCCCTCACCTTTGCTCTCTCCAATCCATCGTTGTACAATGCATTGGATACACGAATAATTTTATTATAAGAATCCATAGAGTTCCTTTCTTAATTCTAAAAATAGTTCCTTATCTCCGCTGTTTTGCTTCCCTGAGAATCTCCTGCATGATATCCGTCATATCAGTCAAATCCCTGTCATATATGGCATCCTCCGCCTCTTCCACTTCCAGGCTCGGTTTAAATTTCTTCAATTCTTCCTCAAAGTTAATCATTCTGCATACCTCCTGTTATCTGCTCCAGTTCTCCGATAAGATACAAAGACCCTGCACAGAAAAGCTTCTGTCCCGGCTTTTTAACAGCCAGGGCATATTCAAACGCCTGTTTCCTGTCCTCTATTTCCACAATCATCCCATGGCTGTTTCCGGCAAATTCCCGAAATGCATGGCCCAATGTCCTGCAGTCTGTTCCCCGGGTTCCCGGAACAGTTGTAATTACAATTTTCTCCCAGTTTCCTTCCGTCAAAAGCAGCCGGGCGGTATTCATATAATCTTTCTCTTTTACCATGGAAAAAAGCAAAACAGCAGATTCTTTCGTAATCTGCCTCACCGCTTCCAAAAATCGTTCAATTCCCGACAGATTGTGGGCCCCGTCAAAATACACATCCTGCTGCACTTTCTGCATTCTGCCCTTCCATCTTACCCCGGCCATGCCGGTTCTGACTGCTTTTTCAGAAATCCCTTCTGCCTCTTTCAAGCATTCCAGCGCTTTCAGCGCCACCGCCGCATTTCCGGCCTGATAAGGCGCCCCGAAAGGAATGGAAAGTTCAGTAACATCATAACCAGAATCATAAGAAAAATCAATCTTTTTTCCTGTGTTTAATAAAATTTTTATTTTCTCCGGCCTGACCGGATGCCTGGGACAATGAAGAAAATCCGCCCTTTTTTCAATTACGGATACGGCTTTCGGCACAGAAGCGTCATACACCACCGGAACCCCCGGCTTTAAAATTCCCGCCTTTTCCGCTGCGATTTTTTCCAGAGTGTCACCCAGAATTTCCGTATGCTCCAGACTGATGGAAGTAATCACCGTAAGCAGCGGATGAGCCACGATATTTGTGGCGTCCAGCCTTCCTCCCATCCCTGTTTCCAACACGGCATATTCTATCTCATGCTCTGCAAAAATCACCATGCCCACTGCAAATACATACTCAAAAAAAGTAGGATGGGGCAGTCCCTCCTGCACCATCATAGACGCTGCCGCCTCTGCCTGTTCTGCCGCCTGTACAATCTCCTGTTTTCTGCAGGGCGTTCCATCGATCTGAAACCGCTCCTCAATCTCCACCAGATGGGGAGAAGTAAAAAGACCGGTTTTCTTCCCGGCTGCTTTCAGAACACTGGCCAGAAAGGCGCATACGCTGCCCTTTCCGTTGCTTCCCGCCACATGAATAATCTGAAATCTGTTCTGGGGATTGCCCAGTCTCCTTAAGAATTCCCTGGTGTGATCCAATGTATTTTTACTGGTAAACTTTGGAAGCTCCAGGAGTTCCTTTACCGTTTCTTCATAAGACTTCATCTGATTGCACCTCTTTATACTCCACCCATTATAATATAGCCTATCCATGAAATCCAGATATTTTTTCCATATTTCAAAATTTTCGTGCGACAATTTTCGCAGGCCGCGTCTCTACGCGGCCTCCTGGCCTATAATATCCGTACCCTCATGCTCTCTGCCGACAGATAAAGCAGGTATCCTATACCCTAATACTCTCTGCCGACAGATAAAGCAGCCATCTCCTTCACGAAATGACTGCTTCAGGCTTATATATATTCTTTTCTCAAACTCAAAAGACATCAGAGAGAGCACATAATAATCTTATCCATCTGCCTGATGAATTCCAAACGGATCTGCTCTTCCTTCACATGCACTTCCAGGTCGTCAATTTCAACCCGGACGCCCGGATAGACATGGCCGTTGACCCGAATGCTTCCGCCCTTGGCCCGTTCTAACTGATCTTCTAACTTCTCCAGTTCTGCCGTGTCCTCCGCCAGTAATGCGGTATCCCGAATCTTTACCCGCAAAAGATCCGTTCTTCTGGGATCATTCTTTAAATCCTTCAGGATCTTCAAACCATCCTCAATCTTCTGAAGATTGGCCTTTTCCACTTCAATCTTATTGCGCAGCACGCCGATCCGCCGTCTGACAGAGGAATCATTGCCGATTCTCACCTGGGTTCTGACTTCTCCGTCGCTGCCTAAAGTATGTACCACAATTCCCTGAATGGCTCCTACTTCTCCGCCGACAATGCTTGCTTTCTTTCCATCCAGAATAATATTCTCACCGCAGGATACCTGGCAGTTCAGAAATACATCTGCCTGAATGGAACCATTGGCATGTACTCTGGTATATTCAAAAAATTTAGCTGAAATATTTCCTCTTGTGGTAATCACTGCTCTGGAAGCTCCCATTACGCCGCTTCTTAACACAATGTCCTTGCCTGCTTCAATCTTAGCGCCTTCCACCACGCCGTCCACGGTAATGGTTCCGGTGGCCTTCACAGACACGCCGCTGCAGATTCCGCCGTGGATGATAACATCTCCCCTGAAATCAATATTTCCTATGGAAAGATCCACATCCCCGCTTACCTCATATACCGGCAGGATTGTGATACGCTCATTGTTCATCTCAATCTTGCCGTCCATCTGCGAAACATAACTGAGACCGTCTTCCGAACGTTCAAAGCCCTTGCCCCGCAGAGGAACCAGATCTCTTCCCCGCTTGGCCAGTACCGGCCTGCCCTTCACCGTCATTCCGTCCTTGCCGGGGATTGACTTATGGTATACTGCAATCTCCTGGCCTTCCGTCACAATCTCTACCATCTTAATACTCCAGTAGTCTACGGAACCGTCCGGGCGCACCTTTGGTTTCTTGCTGAAATTCACATCAAACTTGTACTCATAGTAACCGTTCACTCCGTCCCTGGGAGTATCTCCCTGGGCAATAAGCACTTCCCGATTGTACATTTTTCTCTCTATTATCTGCGGAATCTTATCTTCCTGAATCCCATGCACCACACCGCTTTTTTGCAATGCTTCTCTGATATCACTTTCTTCATATGTTTCCAATACGGGATCCGGTAAGTATAGATACGCCTGCATGTTGTCATGACTGACTCTTACCTGCGGTTCATTCTTCGTTAAAGCTGTCATTACAGATTCCCCCTTGCCTGGAATTTATAGCGAAATAAAGTTATATATACTATAATAACAATTTTTGCGTCTTATTTCAACATATTTATTCAAAATACAGGGATAAATATTTCCCAGGAATTATTCTCTATGGCATCTGCGATAAACGTTCCTGAACCTGCGCCATCATTTTTTCATATTTTTCCAGTTTTTCCTTTTCTTCCTGCACTTTGGCTTTTGGCGCCTTGCTGATAAATTTCTCATTGGCAAGCATTCCTCTGGAACGGGAAAGTTCTTTGGCAAGCCGCTCCTTTTCCTTGAGAAGCCGTTCTTTTTCCTTTTCAAAATCCACCAAATCTTCCAGCGGCAGATATACGGCAGCCCCCGGGATAACCACGGAAACAGCGTCTTTTCCGATTCCGTCCCTGTTCTGCTGCACCTTTATCTCACTGGCGCCGGCCAGGGTGCGGTAAGCCTCCTGCATGGCCTGGAATGTACTGCCCAGAAACTCCTCCTCTGTTACAATAAATACCTTCGCTTTTTTGCTTGGGGGAACTTCCATTTCTGCCCTTGTGTTGCGGATTCCCTTAACCAGATCTTTTACATGCTCCACAGCCTCTTCTGCTTCCGGGAAGTCCCAGTCTTTTCTGTACTCCGGCCACCGGGACAGCATAATTGTCTCCTCTTCTTCCTGAAGGGTGCAGAAAATTTCCTCTGTAATAAATGGCATATAGGGATGCAGCAATTTTAACGCCTGAATCAGAACAGTCTTAAGCGTCCACATGGCCACCCGGGCGGATTCCGGATTTTCTTCTTTCTTAAAGGTTCTCGTCTTGGAGATTTCGATATACCAGTCACAGAATTCATCCCAGATAAAATCATAAACTTTCTGAACAGCAATTCCCAGTTCAAATTTATCCATATTTTCCGTTACGTCTTTTGCAAGCCGGTTCACCTTTGACAGTATCCAGCGATCCTCCGTTGCCAGTTCCGACAGGGCCGGTTCTGCCAGAGTTCCCTCCTCCAGATTCATCATAATAAACCGGGACGCATTCCATATTTTATTTGCAAAGTTTCTGGAAGATTCCACCCGCTCCCAATAGAAACGCATGTCATTCCCCGGCGCATTTCCGGTAATCAGCGTCAGACGCAGCGCATCTGCGCCGTATTTCTCAATCACCTCCAGGGGATCTATTCCATTTCCCAGGGATTTGCTCATTTTCCGTCCCTGGGAATCCCGGATCAGCCCGTGGAACAGCACTGTATGGAACGGCTTCTCTCCCATCTGCTCATAGCCGGAAAAAATCATCCGGATCACCCAGAAGAAAATAATGTCATAGCCGGTAACCAACACATCATTGGGGTAGAAATAGTCTAATTCTTCCGTCCGATCCGGCCAGCCCAGAGTGGAAAAAGGCCAAAGGGCAGAAGAAAACCAGGTATCCAGGGTATCTTCATCCTGCGTCATATGGGTGCAGCCGCATTTGGGGCATGTTCCGGGATTTTCCTTTGCAACGATCAGTTCTTTGCAGTCCGCACAGTAATAAGCCGGTATCCTGTGTCCCCACCAGAGCTGACGGGAAATACACCAGTCACGGATATTGTCAGTCCAGTTAAAATATATTTTCTCCATCCGCTCCGGCAGCAGGGTAACGTTCCCGTTTTTCACTGCCTTTACAGCCGGCTGAATCAATTCGTCCATTTTTACAAACCACTGCTGTTTTACCATAGGCTCCACTGTGGCTCTGCAGCGGTCATGGGTTCCCACATTATGGGAATGGGGCACAACTTTTACCAGAAGTCCCTGCTCTTCCAGTTCCTTCACCATCTGTTTTCTGGCTTCGTAGCGGTCCATTCCCTGATATTTTCCGCCGTTTTTGTTGATAGTGGCATCGTCGTTCAACACATTAATTTCCGGCAGGTTATGGCGTTTGCCCACTTCAAAGTCATTGGGGTCATGGGCCGGGGTAATCTTTACGCAGCCAGTTCCGAATTCCTTATCCACATAATGGTCAGCCACCACCGGAATCTCACGTCCCACCAACGGAAGAACCAGGGTTTTGCCTATAATATCCTGATACCGTTCATCCTCAGGATTGACTGCCACTGCAGTGTCTCCCAGCAGCGTTTCCGGCCTTGTAGTGGCGATTTCCACGAATCTTCCCGCTTCTCCCTTTACCGGATAATTAATATGCCAGAAAAAGCCGTCCTGTTCCTCATGCTCCACTTCCGCGTCAGAAATAGAAGTCTTGCACACCGGACACCAGTTTACAATCCGGGAGCCCTTATAAATCAGGCCCTTTTCATATAATTTGATAAACACCTCCTGTACGGCCCCGGAGCATCCCTCGTCCATGGTAAAACGTTCTCTGTCCCAGTCTGCGGAGGAGCCCATTTTCTTTAACTGCTTTACAATCTTTCCGCCGTATTCTTCCTTCCATTCCCAGACTTTTTCCAAAAAACCTTCCCGGCCCAGGTCTTTCTTGTCAATTCCCTGCGCCTTCAGCGATCCAATCACCTTTACCTCCGTGGAAATGGACGCGTGATCCGTTCCCGGCTGCCACAGCGCATTGTAGCCCTGCATCCGCTTGTAACGGATTAAAATATCCTGCATGGTGTTATCCAGGGCATGGCCCATGTGGAGCTGCCCGGTGATATTGGGCGGGGGCATCACAATGGTAAAAGGTTTTTTGCTTTTATCCACCTTTGCATGGAAATATTTATTCTCTTCCCAGTTCTGATAGAGCCGGTCTTCGATGGATTTGGGATCATAAGTTTTAGCTAATTCTTTGCTCATAATTGTTCTCCTTTTCCAAAAAATAACGCCCTTTACCAATCCGGTAAAGGGCGATTGTACGCGGTACCACCTTTATTCACACTGCAGCGCAGCATATCTCTGTATCCTGTAACGGGGATGGGCCGGGAAAACTTACTGACGGCAAATGCCGCCCTGTTGGGCTTTCCGGTTCAAAAGCTACCTTCCGCAGACCTTCCTGAAACAGCCTTTCAGCCAAGGGGCTGTTCTCTCTGACAGGAGCATTCTGCCTACTCCTCTTTCTCACTACCTTTGCCTCACATATTACTCCGCCGGAGCAATAGCTTCTGTCCATTGTAAAATCTAACGGCAAAAATGTCAAGTAGCCTGCCGCAATTTTTTTGAAAAATCAGCATCGGTTCAGTTCAAAAGCTTTATGATATTCTCATAAACAAAATTCCTGGCATTTTCACGCTCTATATTGTCAAACACAAACTGATGGGTCAGGTAAAAACCGTATGCTACAAACTGGGACAAAATAGCGCTCCACACTTTAAAGGCGTCTTTTTCACAGATCAATCCCTTATCGGCTGCCAGCTGAAGCAGCCGGTCTGTGAGATGCTTTGCCGAACGGCAGTCCTCCTTTCGTTTTTCCAGTTCATTCAAAAGGCTGCTCCCGGTTATGGTATTATCCCGCATGATCTTTTCCATCAGTACAAAACCATCGTATTTTCTGCAGGTGGCTTCCAACATATCCATTCCCTGGAAAATAATTTCCTGAAAGCTCTGTCCATTCTCAATCAGTTCAAAAATGATGGAAATATGACGTTCCGTTTCATACTGTATGGCGCCTACAATCATTTCTTCCTTGGTAGAAAAATATTCATAGGCCGTTCCTTTTCCGATGCCCGCCTGGGCCGTAATCTCAGACACCTTCAGGGTGTCAAGCTCCCGCCCGGAGGCAAAGAGCTCCAACACCGCCTCATACATGGCCTTTACCTTGGGCGGATATTTCCGCTCCAGCTCCAGGCCGGGATCATTTGTTTTTGTGATTTCCTTTTTCATTATATCTCTTCCTCTACCATGCTCTTATTACTGTAGAACAAATCATAGATACAGGGCACCACAATCAGCGTCATCAGCGTACCGTAAATCATACCGCCGATGGTTACAATTGCCATAGGCCTTGACATGTCAGATCCCATATCATTTCCAAAGGCCATGGTAACCATAGCCAGGATTGTGGTCATGGCCGTCATCAGAATGGGCCGCATACGCGTTTTCCCGGCCGTTACAATGGCTTCGCGTTTCTCTGTTCCTTCCTTCCTGAGCTGATTGATATATTCCACCATTACGATACCATTGTTTACAATAATTCCCACCAGCATGATAAATCCAATCATAGAAATAATGCTGATTTCATTACCGGTAAAGAACAACGCCAGAAATCCTCCGGTCAGCGCAAGGGGAATCGTAAATAATATGATAAAGGGCCCTTTTAAGGACTGGAACTGGGCCACCATAATCAGGTAGATAAACGCAATGGCAAGAATCAGCATCAGCATCAGCTGCTCCATGGCCTCATTGATGGTTTCATTTTCTCCGGTCATCTCCAGGGAATAGCCCTCCGGCATTTTATAATCCTTCAGAGCCTGTTCCACATCATTTCCCACCAGACCTACATTGTAGCCTTCTGCAATGGCCGCGCTTACCGTGACATAACGCTCCTGGCCGTCACGGCTGATGGAGGTAAGACTCTCTAACTCCTCAAACCGGGCAATCTCCGAAACAGAGATTTCCTGCTCCTTGCCGTCCTCTTTGTCCGTATAAGTAAAGGTCAGTTTTTTCAGAGAATCCAGAGAAGCTTCTTTTTGCTCCACACTTTCCAGGTATACCTCATAATCCTTGATATCGGTGGAAATGGTATCGTCTGAGGTTTCATTTTCCATCTGCTCATACACCAGCTGATACACCTGGGCCACGGTCATGCCGTATTTGGCCGCTTTTTCTTTGTCTACGGTAATGCGGAATTCTTTCTCTGTCTCTTCCATGCCGTCCGATACCTCAGCGGTTCCCTCCACCTGTTCCACCATGGCGGAAACATCTTTGGCCAGTTCCTGCAGCTTATCCAAATCACGTCCCCTGATCTGAACCGAAATCCCTTCTCCTGCCAGTGCGCCCATATCCATGTTAGAGCTGCTGACGCTGATTTCCCCTTCCATCTCCTGGGTTAACTCTGTAATCTGTTTTGCAATTTCGTCGTTGGTCAGCTTCTTATCTTCTTTCAGAATAATATAAAGGCTGACGTCATTGCCGCCTCCGCCGCCCATCATACTTGCCGCGATGCCGCTTCCGCCTGCCATGGCTCCCACAGAGTCCACATCCTCAATGGTCTGAATCTGCTCCGTCACTTCATCTGCCAGTCTGCAGGCGTCCTCAAATTCCGCCTCCTCCGGCGGAGTAACCGTTACCGACATCTGAGTACTTTCCATATCCGGCATAAAGGCCGTTCCTTTTAACATGGAAGCCTTTGCGCTGACAACCAGCAGTACAATCATTACCAGAAGCACCAGAGGCTTGACATGCAGCAGCTTCTCCAAAACCGCCCCGTATCCTTCCTGAAACCTGTCAAACCAGGGATGTTTGACGTCCTTTGTTTTTTTCAGCAGCCCCGCGCCCATCATCGGCACAAAGGTCAGCGCAATCAGCAGACTGGCCAGAAGGGAATAGGCAATGGTAAGACCCATATCCACAAAAAGCTGCCGGGTAATTCCCTCGGTAAATACAATCGGCGCAAATACGCAGACGGTTGTCAGCGTAGAGGCTGAGATTGCCCCGCTGACCTGTTTTGCCCCTTCCACGGCCGCTTTTCTGGCAGACAGTCCCTCGTTTCTCATCCGGTAGACATTTTCAATTACCACAATGGAGTTATCCACCAGCATACCAATGCCAAGCGCAAGGCCCGACAGGGAAATCATATTCAGTGTCACGCCGCTGAAATACATCAGCACCACTGCAAAAATTACCGAGATGGGAATGGACACTGCAATCACCAACGTAGGCCGGATATCCTTTAAAAACAAAAGCAGAATAAAAATCGCAAGGCCCGCGCCGAACACCATGTTATTCATCACGGAATCCACAATCATATCAATGTAAATTCCCTGATCCATCAAAACAGACACTTCCAGATTCTCGTTATTCTTTTTCAGGCTGTCAAACTTATCATAGATCCGTTTTGCCACGTCTCCGGTGGAATACCCGGTCTGTTTCTCAATGGACAGCATCACTCCGGGTTTGCCGTTTAATTTGGCATAGGATTCTGCAGAATCGTCCACAACGACAATATCCGCCACATCTGACATATGTATCACATCCACGCCGTCCATGCCCAGATCCATTAAAACCATATCCTTCAATGCGTCTACGCTGTCTACCGCATCCCCCACACGCACCATATACCGCTCGCCTTCGTCGGTAATATAACCGGCCGGCATGGAAAAGTTCTGGGCGGTCAGCAGATTTGTCAGAGTTTCCATTGTAAGGATATTGTTCAGATCTGCAGAGTCATACGCCTCCTCTTTGGTATCCTTGAAGGTTTCCTTGGATTCCTTCAGCTTCTCTTCTCCGCTTGCAAGCTGAGCCGCCGCGCTTCCCATATCCACAGACCCGGTAATCTGGCTCTGATTCAGCGTAGCCAGGGTATCGTTAATGGTAGTCTTTCCCTCTGCCACACTCTGAAGTCCTGCCTCAATTGCTGCAATTCCTCCATTGATCTGCACAATGCCCTGCTCTGCCTGAGTGATGGACTTGGATATGTAAGACGCCAGTTGTTTGTCAGAAGCATCCGCTTTCAGCGTGCTTCCCTCCTGGGAAGCCAGTTCGCTCTTAATTGCCGCAAGTCCGCTTTCCACCTGGGCAAGCTGCTCCTGAAGCTGTTCCAATTGCTGACGCATCTGCCCCAGACCGTCCTCCAGTTTTCCTTTCTGCTCTTCTAACTGGCTAATCTGGGCCTGAAGCTGCCCCTGCTGCTCTTCTAACTGGCTAATCTGAGCCTGAAGCTGCTCTGCCTGGGCCTGAAGCTGGGCCGCCTGCTCCTGCATCTGGGCTGCCTGAGCCTGGGCAATGGCCTGCTGAAGCTGTTCCAGTCCCTGGCTTGCCTGCTGCAATGCCTGCTGCACCTGGGAAAGACCGTCCCTGGCCTGGGAAAGCCCTTCTTCCAACTGACCGGACTGTCCCTCCAGCGTTTTAATCTGTTTTTCTAATTCTGCAATGCCTTCTTTCAGCTTCTTCTTGCCGTCTGTCAGGGAAGTCACCTGTTTTTTAAGTTCTTTTAACGATTTCACTCCCTGTTCCGTGCTGCTCTTTGTCTCTTTAAGCTCTGCCAGCTTATTGTTCAAATCTGTCTCTGTCTGGAACAGTTCGATTTTCTTGTCATTCAGCTGATTCTGGGCATCGCTGAGCTGATTTGCCATCTCCTGCTTGCCGCTGTCTAACTTATTCTTTCCGCTGCTGATTTCACTTTCCGCTGAACTCATCTCGTCCTCTGCATCTGCAAATTTATCATCCAGGGAAGCAGTAATTTTTGCATTAATTGCGTCAATCTTTTCCTGGCTTAAAGTCACCCGTATGGATTCCTTAATCAACCCTGTACCGGTAACGGAGGCAACTCCCTCCACACTCTCAATTTCCGGAATCAAATCTTTCTCCGCATAATCGGTGACTGCCAGACTGTCCATTCCATCCGCTTCCACAGCCGCAATCATAATGGGCATCATGTCCGGATTCAGCTTCATAATGATAGGATTACTCACAGTGTCCGGCCAGTATCCTTTGATCTGATCCAGGCTTTCCCGGATTTCCACTGTAACAGAATCCATATTTGCAGTCTGTTCAAATTCCAGAACTACCATGGACATATTATTGGAAGAACTGGAACTGATATTTTTAATGTTGGAGGTGCTGGCCATTGCCGCCTCCACCGGCTGAGTTACCGCATTCTCCACCTGCTCCGGGCTTGCTCCCGGATAGGAAGTAATCACAATCGCATAAGGCAGATTGATACTGGGCAGCAGGTCCGTGCTCATTTTACTCAAAGACACCACTCCCAGAATAATCACCAGTACGATTCCCACAACTACTGTATAGGGCTTTTTCACGCTGAATCTTGACAGCATTCTCTCATCCTCCTGTTTACTTTCTGACCGACTGGTCGGTTTTCAATTTATTATAATCATCTATGACAGAAAATACAATAAAATAAATATAAAATTTTTATGAAATTATTTTGTTATTTTTTTGACAATCTTCTTTTACTGGCATCTTTTTTTCGAAAATCTCTGCTGTTTTTAAAAAAATACATAAAATTTCTCACTGTATTTGTTTTTATACACACAAAGCGGTTGAAAAATTTTAAAAACATGTTACATTAATACTCAGGAATAATTTCAAAATATTTTTTAAGGAGGAATTACACTATGGATAGGAACATGCAGGGTTTTGGAATGATGATCAGCAAGCTGAAAAAGAACCCGAAAAGAATTGTATTTACAGAGGGAAGCGATCCCCGGATTTTGGAAGCGGCATCACGTCTTTTGGCTTCTTATTTCCTGACCCCCGTACTGGTAGGAAGCAAAACAGAAGTAGAGGACGCTGCAGAGGAATATGGTTACAACATCCGCGGAGCGGAAATTATTGATCCGGACAATTTTGAAAGCATTGACGAAATGGCCGAATTATTATGCGAGCTCAGAAAAAGCAAAAACATGCAGATGGACGAGGCACGCAAAATCTTAAAGCAGGGCAACTATTTCGGAACCATGCTGGTGAAAATGGGATATGCTGACTGTCTTTTGGGCGGCGCAACTTATACCACTGCAGACACCGTACGTCCTGCTCTTCAGCTTATCAAAACACGGCCCGGAAAAAATATCGTATCTTCCTGCTTTATTCTGGTACGTCCTTCCGCTACCGGTGAAAATGAAGTGCTTGCCATGGCTGACTGTTCCATCAATATCAAGCCTTCGGAGGACGAGCTTGTGGATATCGCCCTTGGCGCTGCCGACTGCAGCCAGTTGTTCGGTATTGAGCCCAAAATTGCATTCTTGAGCTATTCAACCCTTGGTTCAGGCGCAGGAGAGGATGTAGACAAAATGCACAACGCCGCCGTTAAGGCAAAAGCGCTGCGGCCGGATCTGCCGATTTCCGGTGAAATGCAGTTTGACGCTGCCGTTTCTCCCCGTGTGGCGCGTACCAAATGCCCGGACGATGAAGTGGCAGGACATGCCAATGTGTTTATTTTCCCGGACATCAACGCCGGAAATATCGGATATAAGATTGCGCAGCGTATGGGTAACTTTGCCGCATACGGACCAATCCTGTTAGGACTGAATTCCCCCATTAATGACCTGTCCAGAGGATGTACCGCAGATGAAGCTTATTCGATGGCAATTATCACTGCTGCACTGGTAGATGAGGTAAAAAAAGATTTAGAGGGCTAATCCTGTAAAGGATTCTGTATCTGACGAAAGAGGGCTGTCTGCAAAGGCGGCCCTCTTTTTGCCGTTCTTTTCCGCAACACTCTGCTTTTTTCTGCATATACTAAAGTAACTGATATGAGTTACAAGGAGTTTTCCTATGCAGACATCATGTAAATTAAGCAATGTCGCTAAAAATTATCTGAATACTTTTCACTGTATTCTGGACGAAATGATTCGGGAAATGACTTCAGCAGAACTGGGCTGCAGCATTTCCGGTAATTTTATCAAGCAGATGATTCCCCATCACCAGGCCGCCATTGAAATGTCGCAAAACCTGCTGCAGTACACCACCTATATCCCTTTGCAGGATCTTGCATGCAGTATCATTGCAGAACAGACCAAAAGCATCGAGCATATGCAGGAAATCCAGTGCTCCTGCAGCCTCCGCAAAAACTGCAGCCAGGATTTATGCCTGTATCAGCGCCGAATGGATCAGATTATGCAGTATATGTTTTCCAGAATGTCCTGCGCCCCGGACACCAACCAGCTCAATCCGGACTTTATCCGGGAAATGATTCCCCACCATATGGGCGCCATTGAAATGTCCAACACCACATTGCAGTACGATATCTGTCCCCAACTGAAACCCATATTGGATACAATTGTCAGTACTCAGCAAAAAAACATCTGTCAGATGCGCCAGCTTCTGCATCAGCCGGGATGCATGTAAGGGGCGTCTTATGCAAAAAAAGGCCGCCGGCAATGCTCAGATTACCCGCAATTTATTACTCCGGCGGCTCTTTCTGGGTAAATCTTTTGCTCCGGCGGCTCGTTCTGCGTAAATCTTTTTCCGATATTCTTTTCCCCGGCAGAGCTTACGATACCTCCTCTGATACAATCACGCTTCCTACCTTGGTCAACGCCCTCTGCAGCGAATCCCTTGCATTTTTCCAGGGCTCCTCCTGATACCGGTAATCATTCTTACAGATAAACCATTCCACGTCGTCCCGCACACGTTTAAAATTATCCAGATAACTCTCATTCAGCTGCCCCAGAAAAGATTCCAGATGCTTCTTATTCAGATACCTGGGCGCCAGTTCAAACAGATTTTTATAATGGCCGGTACAGAATCCCTTAGTCCCGGCAAACTGCTGCCGGAACTCTTCCTCCCGCTCATACAGGTAAAAAATGGTCATCAGATAACTTTCAAAGGTCTGGTTAATATAGCCGCACACAAAACATTTTTTCTCCTGCTCTTCAATGAAATCAATCACCGGGGAAGCTGGCCGGACTTTTTTCTTAAACATGGAATTCGGCCCGGGAAGCGGCGCTTTTGCAGCCTTCTCCAGTTCCCTGATCGTCCTGTCCATATGCGTTTTCAGCATCATGGCCAGTCCCGTCTTATTGGGATACTCATAAAGAGTCCGTAAATGTTTCTGGCAGAACCCCTGTTCATCCATCTGGGCCCGGATATCCTCCTCCATATAGCTTGCGCCTGGGCCTATCGTATAGCGAATGGCATTTTCTTCTAATTTCCGGTACATAACGCAGACCGGACATTCACAATCCTGAGCAAATGCATCGTGAATGGGAATGGTGTAAATTTTCTCTCGCATCATCAATTCCTGTCTTTTCTTCTCTAATCTACAACCTCTTTCATCTTCTCTGCCAGACGGTTGACAATCTCATTTACCATTTCAGTCTGTGCAGCGATCTGCTCACTGCTTGCCGCAAGGGCTGAGGTACCGTCGTTAATATTCTCTATGTTCTGTACAAACTGACTGGTTTCCGAATCAAGCTTCTGAATGGCAGGCAGCAAAATTGCGCTTTGTCCCTTTCCAGTGGACACTGCTTCCTTGGTCTGTTCTGACAGATCCCGCACACGGTTGGCAATTACCGCAAATCCTTTTCCGGCCTCGCCGCTTCTGGCTGCCTCAATTCCTGCATTTAACGCTAACATTCCAGTCTGATTGGATATCTTGATAATATCTTCATTCATCATATCATATCCCTGCACCGCATCCACCACCTGTTTCATGGAGCCGCGCAGCATTTCCGTAAATCCTGACATTCCTCCCACAGCCTGGGCAATTTTCGTGGAATCCTGCGCAGACGCCTGGTTTCCCTCTGCCAGTTCTCCCATAGCATTTTTAATCTGCTGAAAATCAGCAATCACCTCTTCATACAACTCTTGTTTTCGTCTCTGAGATTCTTCCAACTGAGCGGTAAACTCCCGCATCCGCTCCTGCTCCTCCTGCAGCGCATATTTCTCGTAATGCATACAGTTTTCCTTCCGGTTCAGCCCCAGGGCCACTGCCGCAGCCATTTGACGGCAGCTTTCATATCCGCAGGCTCCGCAGTCAATCTCCCGTTTTTCCGAAGTGTCTTTCTTCATATCTTCATATCCGTCCTCAAGCTGGCTGTCGCTGACGGAAGCCGCCAGATTCCGTTCCTGATAACTGCACATAAAATCTTCCAGCTTTAATTCTGCAAACTGGGCGTTGAAATTAGCCAGACGCTTCTCAAAGGAAAGCTGTCTGTTCCATGGATTTGCTTTATCTTTTTTCTTATCCCGCTTACTGGCTTTTGCTCTATCCCTCTGATTATGTATCTCAAACAATACGTCGTCGCTCTCTGCCGACCCCGGCTCCACGCCTGTTCCGTGGAGACAGCCATTGGAGCAGTTCAGCGCGTCCACCATAAAAGGAAGCTGTTTGCCGCTTTTCACCCGTTTGGCATATTCCTTCAGAAAATGGTACGCATGAAGTTCTCCTTCAATCTGGCGAACCAGAACATCCTTTCCAAGAAAATGCTCCACATTCTCCTTCAATCCTCCCGGCTGAGGGTAAACGCTTCCCAAGCCATATTCCAATTCATCCACAGCATCATAAGAATTCAGGTTCACACCCTTTAACTGATTCATCAAATGGGCGAAGGTAAGATTGTAAGCCACATATTTCTGGTTCTCCGGACGCATGATCTCTGATTTCTTGGCAATGCAGGGTCCCAAAAATGCCAGTTTATCCGTGATTTTCATATATTTTTTCACATAAACTGCTGCGCACATCATGGGGCTGTGCACCGGAACAATCCTGGGTATCAGTTCCGGAATATACTTTTCAATATAATCCACAATTGCTGGACACGGCTGCGATATTCCTCCGGTAAAATTGTGTTTCATTATATAATTCAAATACCCCCAGGTGGTAATATCCGCCCCGAAGCTGACGCTTATCACATGTTTCACCCCAAGACTTTTCAAATATCCAAGTATTTTCCCATATTCCCGGGGATAATTTGCAATAAATGCCGGAGCCACCAAAAGGCTGATGGATTCCCCTTTTCCCAAATCCGCAAAAAACTGTTCCGTATCATCCCGGAAATCCCTGGCATGATGGTGGCAGGCGTCAATACATGCACCGCACTGGATGCAGGTTTCACCATTGACATAAATCAAATCTTTTCCATCCTGTTTCAGAGAATAATTTGCTTCAAAAACCGGACATGCTGAAATGCAGTGGTTACATCCGATACATTTTTCATTCGTATAAACAAGTCCTGTATTTAACTTACCCATCTCCATGATATGTCTCCTCCTTACCGTTCCTCGTTGCGATTTCTGCCCCGCACACATATCCCCGCTGTGCCTTTCACCTCTCACATATCCCCGCTGTGCCTTTTAAGTTCCTGCACATATAAAAACCTTTATCTCTATTATAATTTTTCCGGCGGAAAAAACAAGAAAAAATTTTTCCGCGGAATGTTTTCCTGTCCCTTTTCATACTCTGAAAGAAAAAGGATTTATTTTTATGGAAATTTATATTGTCCGTCCCGGTGATACAGTTGACGCCATCGCCGATGCTTACGGTATTTCCCCTCAGTCCCTCATTTACAATAATCAGATTCCTTATCCCTATCCGCTGGCTGTGGGTCAGGCCCTTCTTCTGTCCCGGGAAACTTCTGATTCCCCAAAAGCAACAAACGCCCTAGTATCCGCCGGCGGATATGCTTATCCATTTATCAGCAGATGGGTATTAGATCAAACCCTGCCCTATCTTTCTGATTTATTTATTTTTTCCTATGGATTTACCCCGGAAGGGGAACTGATTCCTCCCCTTTTAGACGATACTTTTCTCATTACTGCGGCAAAATCCGCCGGCACGGCTCCTATCCTGACTTTAACGCCTTTCGGCCCCAACGGACAATTCAGCAACTATCTGATTTCTCAGGTGGTAAATAACGAATCTGCCAAACAGCGTCTCATTGAAAATCTCACTGGCCAAATAACAGAACGGGGATTTGAAGGAGTGGACATTGACTTTGAATATATTCTTGCAGAAGATAAAATTCCCTTTGTAAATTTTGTACGTGACATTCGGGCTGCCGTCAATGAACTGGGATATCCGGTCTCCGTTGCACTGGCGCCGAAAACCTCCGATCAGCAGATCGGGCTTCTCTATGAGGGAAAAGATTACGGCCTTCTGGGAGAAGCTGCTGATTCAGTTCTCTTAATGACCTATGAATGGGGGTATACTTACGGGCCGCCTATGGCAGTTGCGCCGCTGAATAAAGTTCGGGAAGTGGTGGAGTACGCGCTGACAAAAATACCGGCTTCCAAAATCAATCTGGGCATTCCCAACTACGGATATGACTGGACGCTCCCCTTTGTACAGGGCGCATCTAAGGCTGTCACCATCGGCAATATCCAGGCAGTTCAGATTGCCATAGCCAACGATGCCTCCATACAATTTGATGAAACTGCCCAGTCTCCTTATTTTCAGTATTTTTCAGAAGGCCTGACCCATGAAGTATGGTTTGAAGATGTGAGAAGCCTTTCGGCCAAATTCAGACTGGTGGAGGAATACCGGCTCCGTGGGATGGGATACTGGCAAATTATGCAGCTTTTTCGGGCAAACTGGCTCCTTCTGGCGGACACTTTTTCCATTCGCAAAAAAGATGCCTGAAAGCTGCCAGGTCACCCCCCTGCCATGCCTCTGTACTGTATACAGCTTCTGCATTAATACTCGTAATCAATGCATGCCCTGCTCTCTCTGATCCGGCTTATAAATTCTCCGAACTTCAAATGCGCCGGATGAGTCTGGTATGCATTCAGTCCTTCCGTATCTTTAAAATCACAGATCAAAGCCAGTTCATAATTGCTCTGATCCGCCTTGGAAGTGTTGCATACTGCCTCTATCTTCTCCAGAGTGGGAATTACATCTTTTAACTGAGCTGCCATGGCCTGCGCCTCTTTGGCATTCTCAACTGCGCTTTTTCCATTTGCTTCTTTCAGTTTAAACATAACGATATGTTTGATCATTGAAAAACCTCCCTGTCAATTGATGATATGATTCTGGGGCAATTCTCCTTATTATGCCTGAAAATAATAAGAAAAGCCGTAAACTTATGATTGTGCTAAAATCCTTAAGTCTACGGCTCTTGCCTGTAAAGCAGATAACGGGAATCGAACCCGCCTCTCCAGCTTGGGAAGCTGGCGTTCTACCGATGAACTATATCTGCCTACTGAATATCGTAGATAGCCATACGGCCCGCTAAACTCTACAACAATTACGCTCATGATACAATTCTCATAAATAAATGCCGGCGACCGGAATCGAACCGGTACGATGTCGCCACCACAGGATTTTAAGTCCTGCGCGTCTGCCAGTTCCGCCACGCCGGCACAAATGGGACCTACAGGGCTCGAACCTGTGACCCTCTGCTTGTAAGGCAGATGCTCTCCCAGCTGAGCTAAGATCCCATTCTAAACACTGATTGAAGTTATGCTCAATCACTATACAATCTTAAATTGTATAACGACCCAGAAGGGACTCGAACCCTCGACCTCCGCCGTGACAGGGCGGCGCTCTAACCAACTGAGCCACTAGGCCATTTCCTCATAGTTAATAGCGTGGACCTTCGGGGACTCGAACCCAGGACCGACCGGTT
Source organism: Petralouisia sp. (assembly GCF_056822245.1). Taxonomy (NCBI): domain Bacteria; kingdom Bacillati; phylum Bacillota; class Clostridia; order Lachnospirales; family Lachnospiraceae; genus Petralouisia; species Petralouisia sp. Next base: position 53,514 of record NZ_JBQIOP010000025.1, read on the forward strand.
ATGAGCCGGTTGCTCTAACCAACTGAGCTAAAGGTCCAAGTTGATTGAATCAACACAAGCCGATGATCGGACTCGAACCGATAACCTGCTGATTACAAATCAGCTGCTCTGCCAATTGAGCCACATCGGCATATTATTAACTATGAAATGACTCCTACGGGAATCGAACCCGTGTTACCGCCGTGAAAGGGCGATGTCTTAACCGCTTGACCAAGGAGCCTGACTGTTGTCTCTTTCCCGCTGTTACCTCAGCGACGGATTAATATTATCACAGTTCTTTACAAAATGCAAGCATTTTTTACTAAAGTTTTTAACTCCTTCACGAACAGAATTTTATCGCACTAATGAAAGGCCTTTACCGGGCAGGAGTTCCTGCAAACGCCGCAGCGGATGCACTCCGGATGGTTGGCGTTTTTGGCCGGGTTTACCTGCATCTTACAGACTTTGGCACAAACACCGCAATTGATACAGGCTTCCTGGTCCACCCGATAACGAAATACAGATATGGGATTAAAAACAGAATAAACGGCTCCAAGGGGACAGATGTATTTGCAAAACGGGCGGTAAATCAAAATGGATAAAAGAATCGTCACCAACAGCAGCAGATTCTTCCAGGCATACAACAAACCCAATGCGTTTTGCATGGATTGGTTCAGAAGCACCAGAGGAATCCCCCCTTCCAACGTGCCTGCCGGACAAATCAGCTTACAGAAATAAGGCGCCCCTTGTCCTAAAACATCCACCAGAACCATAGGCATCAATATGACAAATATCAATAAAATTATGTACTTCAATTTCCGAAGCAGACGATCGCCCCTAAAAGTCTCAAGCTTTTTCCAAAAAGGAAGTTTATGCAGTAAATCCTGAATTAATCCGAAAGGACACAGCCAGCCGCAGACAAATCTGCCCATCAGCCCACCGACAAACATCAAAAATCCCGCCACATAAAATGCAAATTTAAAATTCCAACTTCCAATAACCGCCTGCATTGCTCCAATCGGGCAGGCTCCCACAGCTCCCGGGCAGGAATAGCAATTCAGGCCGGGAACACAGAGAGTTTTCAATTTTCCCTGATATATTTTTCCCTGTAAAAATCCTGCCAGGTAACTGTTGGTGAGAAGCGCCCAGAGCGCCTGCACTCCATGACGTTTCGGCTCCTTTATTTTCTTTCTTTTATCCAATTCCGACACACTCCATGCATATTCTTTCTTTTATCCAATTCCGGCACACTCCATACATATTCTTTCTTTTATCCAATTCCGATACACTCCATACATATATTAATCGCTTTCTCTAAAACTACGGATATTTCTCCCCGGTAAATTCCATACCCTGCCATGAGAAGTCCGCAGACAGCCACAAAAATTCCTGTTCGGGAAGAATGCAGGCGGCTCATTGACCCACCCCCTGGAAATCTGGTTCTTCTATCACATTGTTTTTCCTGTTCCTTTTCATTTCGCATAGCTCCTTTTTCTTTAATATAAAACACGTTTCAAATTCCCGCAATACGCTGTGAAACTGCCAACAGCCCGACTTCCTCTGTTTGCTGCTACTCAGAAATTATACTATACACAGCCTGGCGAATCAACTGCAAATGCTTTACGCTACGGCAAATTCCCAATAAGCCCCAATGCCGTTTTAGGGATGGATATTGTATCGCTGTGCTGTGACGACACTTCTCCTAATATTGCAAAATTATAACTTTCATATTCCCAAGACGCCAGCGTCCATCCTTCTGCATGCTGTACTTTTACTTCCACCAGGCGTTCCGCTATCGTATGGCCTTCCCAGGTCTCATCCATGGCTTTTTCAAAAGCTATCTCCGGCAAATCAATTTCGCCGTCCTTCACAATCCACATGGTACACTGCCCTTTCAAAATCCCATCATAATACTGAAGCTGAAGATACTTTTCATCTGATTTTTGCACTGTAAGATTCTGAATCCAGTTTTTATTCTGGGGCAGTGACACTGGAATGCCAAACTCTATATGAGTTGGAATACCTTCTGTCTCAACAAATTTTTCCAAAATTTTACTTACATACCCCTTCAGCCCGTCATACCATTGCTGACCTGTTTCTGACAGCTTCGCTTTGACAGGAATTTCTGCTACCGCTCCTGTAATTTCTTCGCAAACTCTTGCCATAATATGGCCTTCCAGCCCTGTTTCTCCGCCTTGTTCAAACCGGTTCATACAATACCTTACCGTATATCCTCCATAATAAATCAACTCCCGATATTCTTCCAGATGTGCGTCTATATAGTCCTGGGGGTCAGAAGATTCCGATTCTCCATCCATACAAATGGAATCAATCAACTGTTCTATGACAGGAGCTGTATCCAGTTTCCCGTATGCAACTGCCTGTTCATAACAGTCCTGCATTTGCTTTACAATAAATTTCTGGCTGTCAAGCCCGTCTTTCACGATATGCCCGGGAAATTTTCCACGGATATCCTGCTCTAAATAGCTGCCGTCCCCTGGCTCCCAGTATTCCTCCAATAGATATTCCCCTTCCTCTATTACAAATGTCAATGCTGCCGGAATATGGGAACCGCCCACTTCTTTCAGGCCGTTTTCCTGAAATTTATATTCATTGTAAAGCGCCCAGCCATAATAAGTAATTTTCTGCCTTCCCTTTGCATCCTCTGAACTTTCTTCTCCCAGCTTCGTAAAGCTGCCGCAGGCAACGTCATAACTATACTCTCCGGAATAAAAAGTCCCATTATGTTCTATAATGGCGTCTTTTATGGCTGCTTCTGCCGCTTCTTCCATCTGTTCCCTTTCCTGGCTTTCAGAAGATAAACCGCTGTCTCCTTCACTTCCCGAATGAAAACCATCTGCAAAAAAAGAACTGCCATTTCCCAGTTGGGCAAGGTCCTGCATCACTTTTTCCGGTTTGGGATTTGTAATAAGGCAGATCCCACCCAGTAAACATCCAACAATGCCGATTACGCTTACCACAGCCGTTGGTTTTTTGTAATCCATGATATTTTTAATTCGTTTTTTCACATCTCCCTCTCCAAATGCCAGGAGCATTCCTGGAATTTTTCTTTTCCCCACAGTAAACCGCAGCAACGACTCCGCATATTCCGCCCGGATATCTCTGTCCATTTTCCTCATTACCTCTTCATCACAGCTCATTTCCATATCTTTTCCTGCCAGAAAAAATGCCATCCACACAAGAGGATTGAACCAATGGATACATACTGCAAGAAATGCCAGAATCTTTATGAAATAATCTTTTCTGGCAATATGGCATTGTTCATGAAGGATAATATATTCCTGTTCCTTTTCCTCAATGCAGGAAGGAAGGTAAATCTTTGGATGCAGCATGCCCAACACAAACGGAGAAGCAATATAATCAGCTAAGTAAATATTTCCCTGAATCTGTATGGAACAGGATACCTGACGGGAAAGACGCATTCCTGAAAGCAGCCTGGAGCCTGCCAGTATCCCAGCCCCAATCAGCCAGACCGCAAACCAGAAAGAAGATTGCATTCCCAAGAATAAAAAACTGTTCTGCTTCTCTTCCACCTTTACCAAAGCGCCGGTTTCATCCTCAACTGATTTTATGCCGAAAGCCTCTTCTTCTTTTGCTTTTAAAGAACTTTCTCTTTCCTTCACTGGCCTTTGCTGCATGGGAAATTTTTGTTCTGCTGACAAGTCCGGATTGCCTTGTCCCAAAGAGATATTTTCTGAAATATACGCAACTTCGCCTCCCTCCTTGACTTCCACATGGGCTAAATTCAGCACTGAAAAAACAGAAGGCAGTGATACCGGGCAAAGCAAACGGAACAGCACAATCCCCCAAAGCGCATAAGAATATTTTTTGGGCGCTCTGGAAAGTAACATACGGATTACAAGAACAGCCAGTATCGCTATTGTGCCTGTAATGCTCATATTGATAATTTTATGAAGTATTCCATATAAAATATCCATTCCGGTTACCCCCTTCCCTGGTTGATAATGTCTATCAGTTCCTGAACCTCCCCATCTGACAATTTCTTCCTGGCAGTAAATGCAGCGACAAAAGCCGGCAGGGAACCGTCAAAAGCCTCTTCCACAAATTGCTCCCCCTGCATCCCATAAAAATCTTTCCGGCTAATGCGGGATGATACAATTCCCTGATTATTCTGAAAAATACCTTTCTCACATAATTTTCGCAGCACATTATAAGCGGTTGGACGCTTCCAATTCAGCTCTATGGCACAGATTTTTGCCAATTCCCTGGAGTGGATTGGTTCATTTTCCCAGATAAGGTCTGCAAAACGAGCCTCCACAATCCCTAAATTCGTATCTATCATAATTCTACCTCCTTGTTTATTTATAATAAACTATTTTTTAGTTTATCATTAATAAACTGATTTGTCAAGAAAAATGAGATGTTGTTTTAACGATTGATAAATCGTAAAGCGACAGCCCCATCCGGGATACTCATTCCAACATTTTTTAATTTTAAATCCGCATTTATTCACATAAAATGAATATACCGTTTTTCAAAATATGGCGTGACTGCTTCCCGCACCTTCGTGTCAGGATGTTTTCCCTCAATTGCTTTCCATGCTGTTTGACCAAAGCCTTCATTATGGTATTTTGGAGAAATTCAATATCCATAAATTCTGTTACGCATCTCCAAATGATTTAAACTTGGCTTTAACATTGAAAATAGTAATAAAAAAAATCGTAATAAAATCCTTCGCAATTTAGTGGACTGCACTCAGTACAGTCCACATTTTTTACGCAATTCCTACCTTTTAGACGCATTATCATCCTTAGTCTTATTAGTTTGCGTGTCTTCTATCCCCCTTTTTGTGTTATTATCGTCCTGTTTTTGCGTTCCCGTGTTGTTTTTGGGCTGTTTGTCCTGCTTTTGCGTTCCCGTATTGTTTTTGGACTGTGCAGCATCTGCTTTATCGTCCTGCTTTTGCGTTCCCGTATTGTTTTTGGACTGTGCAGCATCTGCTTTATCGTCCTGCTTTTTCATCCCTGTATTACTTTTGGGCCGTGTAATATCTGTTTTATTTGCGCTGCCCTCCTCTTTCTTCTTTACTTCATTTGATTCGGTTTTTACTTCTCTCTGTGTCACCCCCTTTTTCTTATCGCTATTCCCGCAAGCCATCATTCCAAATGCCATCACTCCTGCCAAACATAATACCAGACCTTTTTTTGCAAATCCATTTTTCATTGTTTTCTTATCTTTCATTTTCTCGTTCTCCTTTCTTATGTAGATTCATGTTATCCACTGTTAAATTACTTTTATCATCAAACCTCCTTTGTCATGTAATTCAAAGCAACATCCTTTGATGATCCTATTATTTCATCTAAACCTTACCAATTCCTAAAACAAATCTTAACAATTCTAAAGCTTAATCTCCTCTCTCTCATTTTGCCGCATTCATCACTCCCTGCCTGTATCTTTTCTTACAACAGCCGCCCTGATTATAGATTTTCTTCATATAGCGCTTTCATCTTTGCAACTATGGTTGAATCATCATCTCTCCGCAACTCATACGGTTCATAACTGACAGCAAGCTGAGCCTCCGAGGATAAGGAATTATACCAGCCATTCCACGGTTTCAGCAGATAACTCGGATACACTGAAATACCGTTTGTCCTATGTAAGCTTTTCAATACGCTGACCTATATTATACAGTCTGTTTACGCAATCCCGAACTATTTTTGCTTTTTTAATATACGCTCATACTGTTGTTTTGTAATTTTTTTGCTGACATATAATTGTTTCAATTGGGTCTTTGAATATCCTGCCAAAGCAACGTCTGCTATCTTTTTACCGGAACCTTCCATGCTGCTTTTATCAGAAGGAGACATGTTTTCCGCCTCTGTATGCACTCCCAGTGTTCTCCCTGCCTCACTCAGCTCTAAAGTATCGCCATTTTTTGATATGGCATTATAATTTCTCTTTAGGCTTATTTCCATGCCGGAACGTTCTCCTTCTGTCCGCTTTTTGACTTTCCCTAAATCTGCGCCTTTGGATAGATTCTCCGCATTCGCTGTTTTTCTCAAAAAAGACTCCGTAATTTTATTTTCCATTGCACAATCTCCTCTCTTTCTTTGTTTGGGCTACACATTCACCCATATGCACCATAATCTCTCTGTTACTGTTTTTCTTTTCATACAGCTTCCCATTAAAACATATTGAATTTTCCTTCAGCAGCACGATAATTGTTGACCCGCCAAATTCAAAATACCCTTTTTCCTCACCTGCCTTTATATTATCTTGTCTTAACGGCTGTCTGTAATTTTTGATTTTACCAACTAATAAAGCTCCTATTTCCATCTGGATCATTGTCCCAAATTTATCTGTTTTAATCACTTGATACTCTCTGCTATTTTGTACAAATACCGGAACCACCCTCAACGCAATAGGTCTGACGCAATGCAGTTTCCCTTTTATTCTCCTGAAATAGAGTATCCTTCCATTTGCCACATAACAATACCTGTGATAATTTGCAGGTGTCAGACGAAAAATAAGCGCTGTCCCATTCTGAAACTCCATAGCCAGCTTATGATCATCCAGTAAATCTTCCAGAGAAAATCTTGTATTCTTTATTTCAAAAACAGAATTTTTTTTAATTTTTACATAAGTTAAAAAACCGTCACACGGACTGATCAGATGGTCTTGCGTCAAATCATAATACTCTATTCTTCTTTTCCTGATAAAGAAATCATTAAACGACGAAAATCCTTTTGCGGGAATTTCTATATTGTCCATGTCAATTTTATGTTTCCAGATATAATATTTCACAAGCCATTTGGATAAGCCAGATGAAAGAAATTTGCCTGCAACCCGCGACACCTCCGGCTGAACAAGCAATTTGAGAATCATCCTTCCCAACGCAGTCTTATATAGAAAACATAACACAAGCGATTTACTCATAGCGCATCCCATCCCATAAAAAATACCATTCCTAACGCCTCTAAAAAACCGATAATAATAATCCCTGTTTTCCCAAGCGCCCCTGGCTTTTTGATTTCAACAGGCACAAGAAACCCCACCCCTGCGAAACCCAAAAGTATCGGAAAGCACATAACACTTTTACATACCCTGCAATCGTATAATAAATAAGCGATGGGCAATAACACTGCAATAGATGTTACCGGAATACCCAAATAACTTTCCCGTTTTCCTGTATTCAGCTTCTGCCGCTCCTCCTCCAGAACATTAAAATATGCCAGACGTATTAACGCACACAAAACATACACAGAAGCGATCAACCCTATCAATGCATTTTTATTAGAAATTATATACACGAATATCCCTGGAAAAACTCCGAAGCTTATCAGATCACTTAGGGAATCTATTTGTATTCCGAATCTTTTTTCCCTGCCGTTCCTTGTTTTTGTAGCTGCCACTGCCCCATCAAACATATCGCAAATGCCTGCCAGCATCAGACAAAATACAGACTCCCAATAACTTTGGCTCAATGCCAGCAGTATCCCGTAAAATGCAAACAACATTCCGCAATAAGTAAGAATTACTGTATAATCATAATATCCAAGTAATTTACTCTTCATCCCATCTCTCCTTTGCTATATCAACCCAAATGCAACACTGTACGCCAGAATGCACCATGGTTTTCCCAAAATAATAATCCATATAAATTTTTTACTGTTCATTTTTATCAATCCAGAAAAATAACATAAAAAATCGTCTGGAAATAACGGAAGCAGAGTTGCGATAAAAAGAAAACGTTCATATGATCTGCTTTTTTCCACTCGTCTGCTCCATTTTTCATATTGCTTTTCCGGAAACATAGCAAGCACAATATTCATGCCATATTTTCGTGCCAAAAAATAAGCAATAACAGATCCAAGGCTGATACCTATATAATTGCACCAAAATCCTGTCACGCTTCCAAATGCAACGGCTCCTGCCGCACAGCCCAGATACCCAGGCAATACCGGTACTACTACCTGAAATGCCTGAAAAAACGTAAGTATCAGCGGGGCAGCTATGCCAAAATCTTTCATATAATTCTGTAAAGATTCCACTGAATCTATTTTCTGATTAAAAAACTGTTTTGTAATTATAAGAAGTATAATAATAAATCCTGCCAAAACCCATATTTTTATCCTTTTATTCATGTTGTATTCCATTTCCCACTGTGCTGACATCAGCCTTTAATGCAATGTCTCCTCCTTTCCGCCTTTTTTAGTTTTAATAATAAAACATGTTTCTTAAACAGTTTTTAACTCATTTCTTAAACTTTCTTAATCGGGTAGGAGGTAGATAATTATTTTATCTACCGACCTCCCACACCACCGTACGTACGGTTCCGTATACGGCGGTTCCTTAGTTTTCACATACTTTC
>NZ_JBQIOP010000026.1:0-57666 GCF_056822245.1 Petralouisia sp.
ACCGGAAAAAGGGTAAGCAAGCCGGAATATGTTTCTCTCTCAGAAGAGTTTTTCAATGGGGAAGACTGTGCCATTGATGTAAAGGTAAAAATGATATACGACGGAAAGAACAATGATATTATTAGTCAATATGTCGCCTTTACAAAAGTATATGACGAGCAAGTGAAATTATATGGACGAACCAGGGAAGCAGTTACCAATACCATCAATATCTGTAAAGACAGGGATGTTCTGAAAGAGTATCTATCGAGCAGGGAAAAGGAGGTTGTGGACATGATGATGACATTGTTTGATGAAGAGCAGGTAATGCGCGCTTATGTGGAAAGCGAGCGAAAGGAGGCAGCGAAACAAGTAGCAAAAGGGACAATACAAAAAATGTTAGAGAACGGAAAATTAACAGTGGATGAATTAAGGGATTATTTTCCGTATTTATCAGATGAAGAAATAATAGAAATAAAAAAAGAGATTCTGTAGACGCTGAAATGAGCATAATTAAAAATTAAGAATCAATGAAAAGTGCATGGAAAGTGTGTAATTGAGAGTGTCATTTTATCTGTGTAAATTGTCCGAACTACAATTTTAATTTTATCGAATTGCTAGAATCCTGTAAATGCTGAAACCCTTGCCTTTATTGGCTTCCAGCATTTTGGACAAGATAACCAAGCAGTCCAAAATAAATTTTCAGATCGCTTATTTACAGAGATTTTATGACACAGCCCACAAAAATTCTAACACTTCCATTGAGTAGGTAATTTGCCTTGTCATGTATTGAATATAAAGTTCTATTTTTTTACTTTTATAATATTAGTGGTATAATCAAATCAGTACCCTAAAAATTTTGGAGATAACTTATGGGCAATTGGAATCAGGAAGCTGAGAAAATAATGGTTGAGCGTTTTGGAAGAGACACGATTATAGCGTTATCAACAGTAAAAAATGATATGCCGTATGTGCGGTATGTAAATGCTTATTATGAGAATAAAGCATTTTATATCATTACATATGCGCTTTCAAATAAAATGAAACAGATTGAAAATAATTCTGCTGTTGCAATTGCCGGCGATTGGTTTACAGCGCATGGAAAAGGTGTCAATTTAGGTTATTTTGGGAAAGAAGAAAATGTTGCGATTACTGATAAACTGAGAAAAGTTTTTGCAGAATGGATTGATAACGGACATAATAACTTTGATGATGAAAACACTGTAATTTTACGTGTAGAATTAACCGATGGACTGTTATTGTCACATGGAACAAAGTATGAATTTTAGACCTTAGATTTTATTTTGGAGGAGAAACAACTATGCTTGGTAAAATACCGGATGCAGAGGAAATGACAGCTTTAGTTGGGCAATCTTTATATGATGTATGGAATCAGCTGTGCATGTTAATTGATGAAAAGTATGAAATGGAATGTCAGTGGAATAAAGGCGGTAAAGCATGGACTTATGAGTATAAATACCGGCGAGGCGGCAAAACGCTTTGTGCACTGTATGCAAGAGAACATGGAATAGGTTTTATGATTATCTTCGGAAAAGCTGAGAGAGAAAAATTTGAAACGGAACGAAATAATTATTCCGAACAAGTTCAAAAAATTTATGATAAGGCACAAACCTATCATGATGGTAAATGGGTAATGTTTGAACCGACGGATACATCAATGTTTCATGAATTAATTAAATTATTAGGCATTAAAAGAAAGCCGAATAGGAAGTAATGGATTTTGGCGAGATCCAAATATAAAGTCAGATTATGTGTGTAAGTCCTCTGGACTGCCAGAATGAATTTTATCAAAATGCCAAAAGCCCGTAAAGGCTGAACCTCTTGCCCTGACTGGCTTCTGGCACTTTGAGTAAAGGAATCAAGCAGCCCAAATCAAATTTTCAGACCGCTTATTTACACAGATTTTATGACACAGCCGCAGATTGTATAAGAAAAAACTAAACGCCGTAATATGTTCGAATAGCATACGCAACATATTCAGAGCAGCCGTTTCCAAATTGACGGTCGGTTGCTTCTGCCAGGTTTGGAAAGTTCAGATATTCATTTGCCAAATCCAAAAGTATATTCCTTGCATTGTCAAGGCGGAACATTTTCTTATAATTTTCGGCAAGGCGCTCGACGGCTTTTGCTGCTGCGTGTTCATTGTCCGTTTCTTTTGCCGCCATAAATTGCTTGTAAATTTCAGTGTTTCTTTTGGCATACATTCTAATGTGTGGTCTAAAATTTCCTGCAGTTCTTTCTCGTTAAATGCTTCAAAGCTCATGGTATTGATTCCTTTCATTACATCAGATATTAACTCGATAATCCCGTTTAACCGGTTTCGCTTTTGCTCTAACAAGGCTTTTTGAGTGAACAAAGCCTGTTCCTTATCGTAAGCAGGGTGTTCCATAATCTTTCTTATATTCTCCAATGGAATCTCCAATTCTTTAAAGAACAGGATTTCCTGTAATCGCTCGATTGCCTTGCTGTCGTATAAGCGATATCCTGCCTCTGTTACTTTTGCCGGCTTTAACAAACCTATTTCATCATAATATCTCAGTGTCCTTATACTTACTCCGGTGATCGCTGCTACATCTTTTACCGTTTTCATCATTCCCTCCTTCCGGTTTCATCTTAAAACATTACGCTGCGGAAGAGTCAATATGTTTTTGATATAAACAGGCCGCTGAACCATGATTTTTCTTATGTTGCGTCAAAATCATGGTTCAGCGGCCTGAAAGTAATCATTTGCCAAAGTAAATAAATTTAGAAGTTATTTTAAGTTGTTATCTCTGCACCCGTCCCGATGCGTTTCCGCCTGCCAGGGATTTAACCTCGGCTTCGGATACCAGATTGTAATCATGCTCAATGGTATGCTTCAGGCAGGATGCCGCCACAGCATAGTTGATAGCGTCCTGCTGTTCATATCCATGGCTGAGGGCATGAATCAATCCGCCGCCGAAGGAATCTCCGCCGCCTACGCGGTCTACAATATGGATCAGATATTCCGGAGAGAAGCATGCCTGTCCGTCTTTGTAAAGCATGCCTGCCCATTTGTTGTCTGTAGCGGAAATACTGCCCCGCAGAGTGATTGCCACATATTCGCAGCCGAAACGATCAGACAGCTCTTTTGCCACGCCGATATAGCCTTCCCGGCTGATTTTTCCGGTGTTGATATCAGTTCCTTCTGCATGAATGCCGAATACATCCGCTGCGTCCTCTTCATTTGCGATGCACACATCCACATAGGGCATCAGTTCGCCCATGACTGTTCCGGCCTGTTCGCTGGTCCAGAGTTTTTTGCGGAAATTAAGGTCGCAGCTTATTTTTACGCCCTTTGCCTTTGCGGCTTTGCAGGCATCTAAGCAGATCTGAGGATTCTCACCGCCCAGCGCCGGGGTGATTCCTGTAAAGTGGAACCAGTCGGCCCCTTCAAAAATCTTGTCCCAGTCAAAATCCTCCTGTTTTGCCAGAGCGATGGAAGAGCCTGCCCGGTCGTAAATGACTTTGGAAGGTCTTTGGGATGCGCCTTTTTCCACAAAATAAATGCCGAGCCTGGGGCCGCCTTTGACAATGCCGGAGGTATCCACGCCGAACTGGCGCAGGCTGTTGACGGCGCACTGGCCTAAATCATTGTCCGGCAGTTTTGTTACAAATGCAGCGTCATTGCCGTAATTTGCCAGAGAAACAGCTACATTTGCCTCGCCTCCTGCATAGCTTGCCTCAAAGCTTCCTGCCTGAACGAACCGGAGATATCCTTCCGGGTTCAGACGCATCATAATTTCACCAAAACATACTATTTTTGCCATTGTTTTATTTTCCTTTCTGTTAAGCTTCTTTTGCGTTGGTTACAAATTCCCGGGCCAATGCTGTGATTTTGTCAAATTCACCGTGCTGAATCCACTGGGCATTCACAAGATTGCCCCCTACTCCGGCTCCGATGGCGCCGGCTTTGATGAATTCCGCAACATTTTTCTCGTTGACGCCGCCCACTGCAAGTACCGGTATATGGCTCATGGGGGCTTTGACAGCCTTGATGTAGGCGGCCCCCAGATTGCCCACCGGGAAAATTTTTACGAAGTCTGCGCCGGCTTCGTAGGCGGCTGCAATTTCGGAGGGAGTCATGGCTCCGGGCATGGTCACCATTCCCTGCTCTTTTGCGTAGCGGATGACTTCCGGGGTGGTGGAAGGGGTGATGATGTAAAGAGCGCCCGCTTCTTTTGCCAGATCCACCTGTTCTTTTGTCAGCACCGTTCCGGCGCCTACCATAACCTGTTCTGCCAGCTCTTCGCTGATGGCCCGGATGGCTTTGGTTGTCGCTTCAAAATGGTCTGTGCTTTTCTGGTTAAAAGTAATTTCTACCATGTTGATGCCGCCTTCGTACAGCGCCCGGGCCAGATTTACGCAATGCTCCGGCTCCATGCCCCGTACAATGGCAATTATCTTATTGTCATATACATTTTGAATAATCTCTTCTCTTGTGGGTTTCATTTCAATCTCCTTTTTCGCTGATTCCGATTACCATTCTGCTATTGAGCCGTCTTTATGCCGCCATACCGGATTTTTCCAGTTGTGATTGGTCTTGCTTTCTTCCAGCACCAGTTCCTTGTTTACGTCTACGCCAAGTCCAGGCAGCTTCGGCAGATTTACATAGCCGTCAGTAAACTTGAAATCATCTTTATTATTTACATAATCCAGCACGCTCTTGCCTACATTGTAATGAATGCCCATGCTCTGCTCCTGAATGACCGCATTGTAACAGGTGGCGTCTACGTTCAGGCAGCTTGCCAGGGCAATGGGGCCAAGGGGGCAGTGGGGAGCCAAGGCAACGTCATAGGCCTCTGCCATAGAGCCGATTTTCTTCACCTCGGTAATACCGCCAGCATGGCTTAAATCGGGCTGGATAATGTCTACGCCGCCGGTCTGAAGAAGCCGTTTGAAGTCATATTTGCTGAAAAGACGCTCTCCGGTGGCGATGGGGATATTGCAGGCAGCGGCAATTTCCGGAAAATATTCCATGTTTTCGCAAAGCACCGGCTCCTCGATGAACATGGGATCAAATTCCTCTAGCTTTTTGGCCAGAACTTTTGCCATGGGTTTGTGCACGCGTCCGTGGAAGTCGATGGCAATGCCGAAATATTTTCCGCAGCTTTCCCGGATGGCGGCTACCCGCTCCAGAACAGCGTCTACTTTATCATAGGTATCTATCATCTGAAGCTCCTCGGTGGCGTTCATCTTGATAGCCTGGAAACCGGCGTTTTTCTTTTCCAGGGCGGCTGCGCCTGCGTCGGAGGGACGGTCGCCGCCGATCCAGCTGTATACTTTCATTTTGGTATGGCATGCGCCTCCCAGAAGCTCGTAAACCGGAACCCCAAGAGATTTGCCCTTGATATCCCAGAGGGCTTGGTCGATGCCGGAGATTGCGCTCATCAAAACGCCGCCGCCCCGGTAGAAGCCGGCCCGGTAGAGGGTGCTCCAGATGTCTTCGATATTCCTGGGATCAGCGCCGATGAGATAATCTTTCATTTCCTGTACACACGCGAGAACGGTGCTGCAATGGCCCTCAAGGACAGGCTCGCCCCATCCGGTAATGCCTTCATCTGTCATGATTTCCACAAATCCCCATCTGGGGCGGACGGTATAAGTGTTTACTTCTGTGATTTTCACTGTGATTTCCTCCTTTTTGAAACGTGTTTGCCAAATTATTAATAAAATATAAAGTTGTAGGACGAATCTGACAAATTCATACGGGTTTGGGAAATCCGTCCTATAAGAGCAGAATTGTTTATAATCATAATATACCATTTGGCATGGAAAAACAATTCGACATTATGCATAAAAAATAGAATGAGAATTAATACATATATGACAAAATAAAGAAAATGCCAAAGAAAAAGGTTTTGATTCATTGACAAAACTACAAAAATGTAGTAATTTCTAAGAAGCACAAAATTTGTTGGACAAAAAAATGCAATTTGTCCAACAAAACTGCACAGAGAAAAATTTAAAGGAGGGATCTTATGTTAGATTCTAGGTATGTACCGTTGTTTATTGTCGGTTTTCTTCTTTACATCGGCTTTATGATCGCGGTAGGCATTCTCTCAACAAGAGGAAAAACAGGCGGTTCAAACTTCCTGACGGGTGGTTCGAACCTTGGATTTTTCCTGATTTTCTGTACGGTCGGAGCTACGATGATCGGTACAGGTTCATCCATGGGCGCTATCGGAAACGGCTTCAATCATGGCTGGGGCGGCGCTATCTATGGACTGGGCGCTTCCACAGGTATTCTTTCCATGCTGATGTTTGTGAACATCCGTGAGAAAAATTTCATCACAATGTCAGAAGAGGCGCAGTATTATTACGGCGGGAAAAAGATTGTGCGTCAGGTTATGGGATTTATGATGTTCGTGATTGAAATTATCTGGCTGGGCAACCATATGAACGGCGGTTCCAAATATCTGGCGTACATCACAGGGTTGGATGATGTGCTCTGCAAGCTGATTACGGTACTGGCATTTGCAGTATATGTATTTATCGGCGGATATCTGGCCGTGGTTGTTACAGACGCAGTGCAGTTCTGCGTAATTATTGCAGGTTTCGCACTCATTGCTGTAAGAGCTATTCCGGCGGCAGGCGGATATGCAAAGATTGCGGAAACATTTGACGCGGCAGGCAAATCCGGCGCTATGGGATTCTACGGAATCGGCTCCTATGGTATGATGGCGGCTTTTGCATTGGTGCTGTCCACTTACATGGGCGTTATCGGCACACCAACGCACCGTACACGTATTTATACTTCTGCAGATAAGGGAACGGCAAAGAAAGCATTCTTAAGCTCCGGCATTATGCTGTTTTTCTGGAGTTTTGTAACAGCTGTAATCGGTATGAGCGCATTTGCAATTGCAACAGAACAGGGCGTGACACTGGAATCCGCAGACTATGCCTTTTCCTTTATGGCAACCCATGTGCTCGGCCCGGTATTCGGTCTGGTGCTGATGATTGCAGGTCTGTCCGCAACCATGTCCTCCGGAGATTCCGATGCCATTTCCGGTATCACAATTCTTCTGACAGACGTGTATCCCAGCGTGACAGGCAAGAAGATCAAGGAAGAAGATTATCCCAAGTACTCCAGAATTGCTCTGGTGGTTACCCTGGCAATCGCATTCCTGATTACGCTTTTTGTAAATGACGTTATTACCTACATCCAGAAAGTGGTAGGCTCCCTGCTTCCGGGCGTTGCTGTATGTATGTTTATGGGACGTTTCTGGAAACGGGCTACCTGGCAGGGCGGTCTGGCATGTATCTTCTCCGGTACAGTGTTCGGTATTCTGTACCTGCTGCTTCCGTCTGTAAGCGGATGGGTAGATGCAAACCTGGGCGGCGCTGCAGTTCCGGCTACAATTATTACATTGATATTCGGCGTGATTGTAAGTCTTGTAACTCCGGCAGATACAACACCGGAAGCAGATCGTGTAAAAGCAGTATTTGACGCGCGTCTCGGTGAATAGAATACATAGCAATTGACCAGAAATGGGGGGTGGGGGAACTCAGCCCCCATTTTGTCATTGGCGGCAGGAGAGGAAATTATGGGAACAATATTATTAAAAAACGGTATGTTATATGATGGATTGGGCAATCCGGCAAAACAGCAGGATGTCCTGATAAACGGCGACAAAATCGAAAAGATTGGCTGTATCGGAGAAACAGAGGCAGAACAGGTGATTGATGTGCAGGGGAAAATTGTCTGCCCGGGGTTTGTGGATATTCACAGGCACTGCGATGCAAAACCTTTAAATGATCCGGAGTTCGGAAAAAGAGAACTGGCCCAGGGCATTACCACCACAGTGGTGGGAAACTGCGGAATCAGCCTGACGCCCTGCCCTTCCTCAGACGAGGGCGCAAGAGAAATGTATGATTTTGACGAAGCGGTGTTAGGGCCGATGGAACTCACCCTTCCGAGAACCTATGAAGATTATCTGAAAGCGCTGGATTCTGCCAGGCTTCCTTTGAACTTTGCGTCCATGATCGGAACGGGAGCGGTTAAAATTACGGTAAAGGGATTTGCAGATAGCCCTATACACAGGAGGAACTGGACAAAGCCAGGGATTTGATTGAGGACGCCATGAAGCGCGGAGCGGCAGGGGTTTCCCTGGGAATTATGTATCTGCCGGAATGTTATTCTTCCACCGAAGAATTTGCCTACATTCTGAAACCGGTGGGAAAATACGGCCGTGTGATCACCACCCATATCCGCGGAGAAGGCGACAGTATGGTGGAGAGCATCAAAGAAGTTATCAAAATTGCCAAGGAAGCCGGGTGCGCGCTGGAAATCAGCCATTTTAAGAGCTGCGGCGTTCAGAACTGGCAGAAAGACATTCATACGGCGATTCAGCTGATTGAAGAGGCCAGGGCCAAGGGGCAGGATGTGACCTGCGACTTCTATCCCTATGAGGGAGGGAGCACAGCCCTTACTACCATGCTTCCGCCGGTATTTGTGGCCGGCGATATGACAGGCGCGCTGGAAAAGCTGGGCACAGAAGAAGGGGTGGAGGAATTCCGCAGGCTGAGCCGCATACCCTATGAGGATTGGGACAATTTCTGCGTGACATTAGGCTGGGAACGTATTATAATCAGTGGTGTGACAGAGGAAAGATTTCAGAAAATGCTTGGCATGACAGTGACAGAGGCAGCAAAGCAGTTCGGATATCAAGACCCGGAAGCCCTTGCCGCTGATTTGATGCACAGTGAAAACGGGAAAACAGCGATTATCAATATGAGCATGTGTCAGGAAGATATTGATACGGTGGCAAAGCTGCCCTATTCCAACTTTATTTCAGACGCAATTTATGCACAGACAGATACGCCCCATCCCCGCATGTACGGGGCATTTCCCAAGGTGATACGGGAATATGTCAGAGAGAGAAAGCTGCTTTCCATGGAGGAAGCCATACACAAAATGACCGGGCAGCCGGCAGAGCGTATGAAGCTTGAAGGCCGAGGCGTGTTGATGGAAGGCAATTATGCGGACATTCTGGTATTTGATCCGGAAACGTTCCAGGATCATGCAACCTTCCAGGACCCGGCGCGTCTGGCAGACGGACTGGGATATCTGTTTGTCAACGGGGCTCTTGTGATTCAGGATGATCAATGGCTGAATCATATCTGCAGCGGCAGAAATATTTTGGCAGGAGGAAAATAAGATGGCAGAAGCAAGAAGCCTGGAGGAAATCAAACTGGATTATGCCTGGAAATTCGGCTGCGGACGTTACATTCAGCAGAGGGAGGCATTGGAGACGCTTCCGGAGGAGATCCGCCGTTTGGGCGATAAGCCTCTGATTATTGCCGGCCCGCGGGCCTGGGAAGCCACAGAGGGAAGAATTGAAAAAGCTTTAAAAGACGCCGGAATCGAATATGAGCTGTCTCTTTATCCGGCGCAGAATACCTATGAAAAAGCCAGGGAGCATGCGGCGCAGGCAGTTGAGCGGGGATGCGACGTGATCCTGGGAGTGGGCGGCGGCCGCATTATGGATCAGGCCAAAGCGGCGGCTTATTTTGCCGGAGAACTGACCGGGGCAAGAAGCGGGCATTTTCCCATTATTCAGGCGCCTACAAGCATTGCCACCTGCGCGGCCTTTGCGCCCTTAAGCGTGATGTATACGGAAGAAGGGGCCTCTCTGGGAAGCCTTCGTCATAATTTTGAAGTGAATGCCATCGTGGTGGACATGGACGTGATTGTCAAAGAGCCTGCCCGCTATGCGGCAAGCGGCATTTTAGACGGCATGGCCAAGATGGTGGAGATGCAGAACGGCCATGACAATATTACCATTGAGGAATTTGACGTGGGACTTGTGACAGCATTTACACTGGCCAAATATACAATGGATACTTACCGGAAACGCGGCGTTCAGGCCGTTTCGGATATCAGGGAAGGGAAGCTGACCAAAGAAGTGGAGGATATCACTTACCTGAATATTGCAGTGGCAGGCGTAATCAGCGGATGCAGCAAAGGGTTTGGGCAGACGGCTCTCGGACATGAGTGCTATGAGCTGATCCGCACGCATTTCACACAGGAAGCAAAAGATTTTATCCACGGCGAAATTGTGGCCGTAGGCCAGAGCATGCAGCTGTCCTTCAACGGGCAGGAGGATCAGATTCCGGCTTTGCGGGAGATGATGCATTCTTTTGACATGCCTTTAACTTTAAAAGATATCGGAATTGAACCCACAGAAGAAAATGTGGAAAAACTATATCAGGATCTCTATCACAGCCCCTTTGTGAAAGATTGTCCCCAGGAGGCGGAAAAATTAAGAAAAGCCATGAAATGGCTCTGCGAATAGGAGGAAAAGAAAATGGCAGATGTATATGCAAAAATGAAAGAGCTTGGAGTAACCTTGCCGGAGCCTCCGGCAAAAGGCGGAATCTACACACCGGTACAGGAATTCGGCGATAAGCTTCTGTACTGCAGCGGATGCGGCCCGGCCATCGGAGATGAGAATGTAATCGGAACTCTGGGAAAAGATCTGACTGTGGAGGAGGGACAGAAGGCAGCCCGCAACTGCGCCCTGAACCTGCTGGCCAACTTAAATGACAAGCTGGGAGATTTGAACCGGATTAAACGTTTTGTGAAAGTGTTGGGATTTGTCCGCAGCGCAGATGATTTTCAACAGCAGCCTCAGGTTGTGAACGGCGGTTCCCAGTTGATTTTAGATATATTTGGAGAGGAAAAGGGACTTCCGGCACGTACCGCCATCGGCACCAATGCCACACCCGGCGGAATTGCCTGCGAAATTGAAGTTCTGGTAGAATATGAATAAGACGAGATATTCCTTTGAGGGAGAAGAATCGGTAATTTCTCCCCAGCTGGTGTATTATAAAGAAATTATAGAAGAAAATATTCAGAGAATGATATCATATGCCGAAGGCCCGGAGCGCCTTTGGCCCCATGTGAAAACCCATAAGATGGCGGAAGTTGTCAAGCTGCAGATGCAGTACGGCATAGACAGGTTTAAATGCGCAACCATTGCGGAGGCGGAAATGTGCGCGGCCGCAGGCGCAAAAAAAGTGACTCTGGCCTATCCTCTGGTGGGGCCCAATATTCCACGTTTTCTGACTCTGGCAAAAACATTTCCGGAGACGGAATTCTTTGCCATATCAGACTGCACAGAGCAGGTGGAACTGGCAGCCATGGCAGCCGTCAAAGAACAGACAGAGATACAAATGCTGATGGATGTGGATACCGGACAGCACAGGACCGGAGTGCCCATGGAACAGGTGGAAGCGGTTTACCGCCAGTGGGCGAAACTGCCGGGGATTTGTATGCGGGGCATGCACTGCTATGACGGGCACCGCCATGAAAGTGATTGTCAGGTCAGAAACAGAGAAGTGACTGCTTTGAATGAACAGATAGAGCCCATGAAACATGCGCTGAGAGACAGCGGCATGGACTGCGGGATTATCATTTTCGGCGGCACCCCTTCCTTCCCCTGCCATCAGAAGTTAAACAGGGATTATTTAAGTCCGGGAACCTGTGTCATACAGGACGCCGGCTATGCAGCGGCTTATCCGGATCTCCCCTTTGAGCCGGGAGCGGCAGTGCTGACCAGGGTAATCAGCGTGCAGGGAGAGGATACCTTTACCCTGGATATGGGAACTAAGGCGGTAGCCACAGATCCGAATCCGGAACGGGCTGTCCTTGTCGGCATGGAATATGCAACGACCGTTCTTCAGAATGAAGAACACTGGGTTGTGAAGCTTCCGCCGGAGCACAGGGCGGATATGCCGAAGGTGGGAGATGTTATGTTTGCCGTTCCGATGCACGTATGCCCTACCAGCGCGTTGTATCCGTCGGTTCCGGTGATTGAAAAAGGGAAGCTCACCGATTGGTGGGAAGTGACGGCGAGAAACCGGAAGCTGTCGATTTGAGGAATAAGAGAAAGTAGATGTCTGGGGTATGAAGAAAAAAGAAGAACATGGCAGTACGCTGGCAGAACAGGTTGCCGACGGGCTGTTGGAACACATCAGAATGAAGGGGCTAAAGACCGGCGACCGTCTGGGAACAGAGATGGAAATGGCGGAGCAGCTAAAGGTCAGCCGCGGAACCATCCGGGAGGCGATCAAGATTCTTGTTTCCCAGAATATTTTGGAAGTGCGGCAGGGTTCGGGCACTTTTCTTTCTGATGGGAAGGGGAACGTGGGAGATCCTCTGGGGCTTAAGAGAATACCGGAACAGTTTCGGCTGACCTGGGATCTGCATCAGATCAGAATGCTGTTAGAGCCGGATATTGCTTATATGGCGGCTATGAATATCACAGACGAGCAGTTAAAAGAACTGGAGGGAATCTGTGAAGAAATGGAGCGTCTGTCCGGCTTAAAGCAGCAGCGGCTCCATGTGGATGTGGAATTTCACATTTATCTGGCAAAAACATGCGGAAATCTGGTGATGCCAAAGCTGATTCCCATTATTCGCCAGAGCGTGGATCTGTTTATCAAATATACACACCGGGAAGCGGAGCCAGAGACGGAAGCCAAGCACAGAGATATTTTAGAGGCCTTAAAGGCCCGCAATCCTATGTGGGCAAAGGATATGATGCTGATGCATCTGACCTATAACGGCCAGGAGCTGCGCCGGGAAGCCCTCCGGCGGGGCGAAACACTGGAAAAACTGGTAATTCGAAAAAATAATGCGGCAGAAGATATCATAGAAGATGAAAACAGGAGGTCCGACCATGTATAAAAGTCAGGAGATCAGAAAGATTGCTCCGGAGATGGACCCGCTGAGAATGGGAATGGGATGGAAAGTGGAAGACCTGGGCAAACCGCAGATTATTGTGGAAAGCACCTACGGCAACAGCCATCCGGGCAGCGGCCATCTGAATGTTTTTGTAGAAGAAGCAGTAAAGGGAGTAGATGAAAACGGCGGCAAAGCGGCGCGCTATTATGCTACCGACATGTGCGACGGCATGGCCCAGGGCCATGACGGCATCAATTATTCCCTGGCTCACAGAGATGCAATTGTAAATCTGGTGGAAGCCCAGATAGGCGCCACAACATTTGACGGCGGGATTTTTGTTTCCAGCTGCGACAAGGCGCTTCCGGCAATGCTTATGAGCATTGGCCGCAATAAGGAGATGAGCGCTGTTGTGGTTACCGGAGGCGTAATGGAAGCAACGGCAGTGAAGTCGGAATATCTGTCGGATGATCCGGGCTGTAAGATTAATGAACTGCTGACTTTAGAGCAGATCGGCAAGTTCAGCGCACAGTTTGAGCGGGGCGAGATACCGGAAGAACAGCTTACTTATTATAAGCAGCACGCATGTCCTAGCTGCGGCGCATGTTCTTTTATGGGAACTGCATCCACCATGCAGGTGATGGCGGAAGCGCTGGGACTGATGCTGCCGGGCACCGCGCTGATGCCTGCTACCGCGCCGGAACTGAAAGAGGCTGCATACAAGGCCGGACAGCAGCTGATGGAGCTGGTGAAGCAGGGCATCCAGGCCAAAGATATCGTCACCATGAAGAGTTTTGAGAATGCAATTATGGTGCATGCGGCTATTTCCGGTTCCACCAATGCGGTGATGCATATTTCTGCCATTGCCCATGAGTTTGGATTTGAAATTGACGCCGATACCTTTGACAAACTTCACAGGGGAGCCCATTATCTGCTGAATATCCGTCCGGCAGGCGACTGGCCCGCACAGTATTTCTACTATGCAGGAGGAGTTCCCAGGATTATGGAAGAGATTAAGGAAGTTCTGCACCTGGATGTGATGACCGTCACCGGCAAAACCCTGGGAGAGAATCTGGAAGAGCTGAAAAAGAACGGGTTCTATCAGCATTGCAGTGAAATCCTGAAAGAAAAGGGCAAGGCTATCGGCAAAGAAATTGCAGCAAATGACATTATCCGTGATTTTGACCATGCCCTGGGCACAGACGGAAGCATTGCCATTCTGCGGGGCAATCTTGCGCCTGAAGGAGCCGTGATCAAACATACGGCATGCCCGAAGGAAATGTTCCGAGCGAAACTGACGGCGAAGCCCTTTGACAGCGAAGAAGAGGCCATTGACGCAGTACTGAAGAAAAAAATCAAGCCGGGAGACGCTGTATTTATCCGCTACGAAGGACCGAGAGGAAGCGGTATGCCGGAAATGTTCTATACCGGAGAAGCCATCTGTTCTGATCCGGAACTGGCGGCGTCCGTGGCTCTGATTACAGACGGCCGTTTTTCCGGGGCTTCCAGAGGGCCGGTGATTGGGCACGTATCACCGGAGGCGGCCGCCGGCGGCCCCATAGCCCTGGTAGAAGAAGGAGACTTGATTGAGCTTGACGTGGAAGGGCGCAAACTGGCCATCGTAGGCATTCAGGGCAAAGAGCTGCCGGAGGAAGAGATTGCGAAGGTTTTGGAAGAGAGAAAGAACAACTGGAAAGGCTTTACCTCCAAATATGACAGGGGATTGCTGAAATTATACGCCCAGCATGCGGTGAGCGCGATGAAGGGCGCGTATATGGATTGATGAAAAAGAGTCTGCATTCTGCAGGCTCTTTTTTGGCATTCGGTACTGTAATTTTCAGAACAATGATACAGTGCAGCCGCCTGCTTTTTATTGTGGAGAAAATCAAAGGAAAAGAATTGTTATTTTAAACATGTTATGGTAAAATAAAACCGTATTTGAGGAGTAAAATCGCGGGAACCCGCATCAACAGGAGGATTTAGATAGACATGGAACAGTACAAGCAGGAATTTATTGAATTTATGGTAGACTGCCAGGTGTTGAAATTCGGAGAATTTATCTTAAAAAGCGGACGGAAATCCCCGTTTTTTATGAACGCAGGCGCATATGTGACAGGCGCGCAGCTCCGCAAACTGGGGGAATATTATGCAAAGGCCATTCATGAGCATTACGGGGATGATTTTGACGTGTTATTCGGACCGGCCTATAAGGGAATTCCCTTAAGCGTTGCCGCCACTATGGCCTACAGCGAATTATACGGCAAAGAAATCCGCTACTGTTCCAACCGGAAGGAAGCGAAAGACCACGGAGACGCCGGAATTTTACTGGGCAGCAAGCTGAAAGACGGGGACAGGGTTGTGATTATTGAGGACGTTACCACCTCCGGCAAGTCCATGGAAGAGACAGTGCCCATTATCCGTTCCCAGGCCGATATTGAGATTAAGGGCCTGATGGTGTCTTTGAACCGGATGGAGCGGGGCAAGGGAACAAAGAGCGCGTTAGAAGAAATCAAAGAGCTTTACGGCTTTGATGCCAACGCCATTGTTACCATGAAAGATGTTACAGAATATTTGTATAATAAACCATATAAAGGAAATATATATATTAATGATGAAATGAAAGCGGCCATAGATAATTACTATGCCCAGTATGGAGCAAATTAAGATTTGGAAGATTATTTCGGAGGTTTGGAATGAACGAAAAAATATACAAGACAATGGCAGTAACAGGAGCCGGAAATATTGCGCTGGGGGTAATTGTCCTGGTATGCGGAATTGCCTGCGGGGTTCTGTCTATTGTCAGCGGCGCCAGAATCTTAAAACGTAAATCAGATATCATATTTTAAGGGCGGATAAATTGAAGAAAGATTATAAAAAAACACTCCGGATATGCAGCAGAATCATGTTCGGAGTCTATATTATTTGTTTGGCCTATTTCCTTTTTTTTGCAGAGAGCACCGGCCGTACCTTTGAGGGCCGTACCTATCACTATAATCTGGAGTTATTTAAGGAAATCAGGCGTTTTATTGTCCATCGGCATACGTTGGGAACGAAGGCGGTGCTGCTGAATCTGGTGGGAAATATTGTGGCTTTTGTTCCCTTTGGATTTTTTTTGCCGATTCTGTATCCCAGATGCAGGAATTTTCTGTATACTGTATTTTTCAGTTTTGAAGTCAGCCTTGCGGTGGAAACCATTCAGCTTGTGTCGAAAGTGGGAAGCTTTGACGTGGACGATATGCTGCTGAATACCATAGGAGGCGCAATGGGCTGCCTGACTTTTTATTGGATGAACCGGGTAAGGAGAAATTATGAGACAAAAGAAAAAAGGCGGGTTTAAATTTGCAGGGAAAAAGCATTCCAGAAGAGGAAAAATATCTCTGATGCTTGCATTGTGCTCTGTGTTTGCAGGCGTTGGGATGGTGGCGTTTTCCATACAAAACGGCGGAAATGCCAGTGTATATGTGGGAAGCGCAGGCCTATTTGCGTTGTTTGTGTCATTGGTGTCGCTGATGATCGGGCTCTCCAGTTTAAAGGAAGAAAGTTACAAATTATTTCCGGTGCTGGGCAGCATTTGTTCTGTGCTCACACTGGCAGGCTGGGTGGCAGTGTATATGCTTGGATTCTGAGAAACAGACGATTTGGAAAGGATAGATTGGAAAGATGGGTTATTGTGAAGTTTGGCAGCCATACCGTGAGGCGGTAAAAGAACGGTATCCTCTGGTACTGGAACGGTTGGAACAGATCGAAACAGAAGAGACGGTAAAGCAGCCGTACCTGGACTATTTTCGCCGGGGAGCGTCTTTTCTCCGGAGGCTTGGAGGGCTGGAAAAAGAAGTGACTTCCGGTGCATGGGATAAAAAGAGCCTGGAGGAAATGAGCAGGCAGAACTATTCTCTCTATGAAGAAATACTGCCGGAGCATTATGGGGAGAGCTATGGAAATCCGGAGTATGCAGTGTTGAAACTTGGAGAACCCTACGGCAAATTGCTTGGAGCATTATATGCGGATCTCCGTTCGCTGATTCCCTATGCTTACGAAGGCAGAATTTATGACATTACCATATTCAGTGAGCTTCTGGTGGAAATTTACAACCTTTTTGAGCAGGAAGAACTGCCGGAGGAAAAGGAAGTACAGCAGGTGATTTACTGGTTTTTCCACGATTACGGGGAAGTGTTTACAGAAATGGGCGTGATGGCCCAGACTAATCCAGAGATGGACTTTTACACCCGTATCATTATGGACAGCGATTTAAAGGATCTGCGGTATCTTTACCGCTACGGCATTTATATTTCGGAGAATGAGAAGAAAACGGCAGAGTTTTTAAACCGGATGTCTGAGGAACAGATTCAGGCAATGGCAGATACTTATACCGAAGGATACCGGATTGGCTTTGAGGTGACAGGAAAGGAGCTGTCGAAAAAGAAATTTGCAGACCTGCGTTATCCCATTGGTTTTGAACGGATGATGCGCGCGGCAGTGAAGAATTTTGAGAAAATGGGTTTGCAGCCGGTGGTGATGCGGACCGGCGAGCTTTCTTTTTCCGGCAGGGGAAATGGAAGCGGCAGCATTGTCAGTGTTTCTCCCAACCGTCAGTATGAGTACGATCACAAGTCGGATCGGGCTCTTTATCTGGACAAGGCGTTGGTGGAGCGCAGGCTTGAGGTGTTAAAAACCGCCTATGAAGCAAGGAAAAAAGAAGCCTCCTGGTACGGCGGGCCTGCAGTGGTGGAAACCTTTGGAGAAGCGGGATTTGAACCGAAGGCTAATCCTTATGCATGGCAGTTTGACGAGAAGCAGCAGAAGCTGAATGTCTATTATTCCAATCAGGCAATGCAGGTAACCAACCAGTATATTAAGGGAGAAGAACGCAGTTTTACCATAATTGCCTATCCCATTCCTGAGATTGGCCTCCGGTTTGAGGAGATTTTCGCGGAAACGGTGAAAGTGAATACCCTTGATTATCAGTTATACCGGGACATGCAGCAGAAAATCATTGACGTACTGGATGAAGGGGAATCTGTGCGCATTACCGGAAAAGGGAAAAATACCACAGATCTGACGGTTGCCCTGTATCCGTTAAAGGACAGAAGCCGGGAGACTGCCTTTGAGAACTGCGTGGCGGATGTGAATATTCCTGTGGGCGAGGTGTTTACTTCCCCCAGGCTGCAGGGAACCAACGGCCATCTCCATGTGACGCAGGTATATTTGAACGGAATGAAATATCTGGATTTGGAAGTGGATTTTAAGGACGGCATGATCAGCCGGTATTCCTGTAAAAATTTTGGGACGGAAGCAGAAAATCAGGCATTTTTAAAGGAAAATCTGCTGAAGCATCATGAGACGCTTCCGCTGGGGGAATTTGCCATCGGAACCAATACCACCGCTTACCGGATGGGGATGGAGTACCAGATTCAGGATAAACTGCCCATATTGATTGCAGAGAAAACAGGGCCTCATTTTGCGGTGGGGGACACCTGCTACAGTCTGGCAGAGGACACTCCGGTATTTAATCCGGACGGAAAAGAAATTGTGGCAAGAGACAATGAGGTGTCCATACTCCGGAAGGAGGATCTGCAGAAAGCCTATTTTAACTGCCATACAGACATTACCATTCCCTATGATGAACTGGATCGAATTACGGTGCAGAAAAAGGACGGCGCCTGGGTGGATGTGATACGGGACGGTAAATTTGCAGTGCCGGGAACGGAATTGCTGAACGAACCATTAGATTAAAGAAATAGAGATTACGGAGGAACAACATGGAGGAGAGAACAAATAATAAGGCGGCAGAAACAAAGATGGTTGTGCGTAAATACAGCGAAAAGCCGGCCCGGGATGCCAAGGCAAATCAGACGGTGCTTTTATTGATGGCTTTTATGGATATTCCCCTTACCCTGGCTTTGCTGAGCCAGTTTGTATCCAAGGACATTTCCTATGGGAAGATGGCGGCTCTTCCTGTGGCTGTTTTGCTGTTGGGGACGCTGGTAAGCTTTGGAATGTATTTTAAAGACAGGTCCGGTGAGACGCTGCGGTATGTAATGCTGGGAACATTTCTGGCAGGCTGGGGGTATATGATGCTGACGGCTAAAAGCGTTCTGGCCTGCACTTACATATTTCCGATGATGATTGCCCTGATTCTCTATTATGACAGGAAGTTTGAAAAAAGGGCCTTTGCAGGAATCATGGCCTTTATGGTTCTGCGGGGCGTTGTACTGGCGGCAGCCGGCAGCCTGACGGGAGATGAACTGACTTTGGTCAGCGTCTGCATCGGTATTACGGTTGCTCTGACTTATCATGTAACTGCCAGAGCGGCAAAGAATTTTGACCATGACACCATATGGGCCATTAAGGACGAGCAGGCAAGGCAGAATATGATGATGGAAGATATTATCCGTATTTCAGAAGCGGTGAAGTCGGAAGTAGGCCATACGGATAACCTGGTGGAGCATCTGCGGGATTCTTCCCAGGTAGTGCACAGTTCGATTCAGGAGATTTCGGTCAGCACCCAGATAACGGCGGAAAGCGTGCAGGAGCAGACCCAGATGACTTCCCAGATTAAAGACGCCATTGAAGAAACCGCTCAAAATGCCAGGATTATGGTGGAGGCAGCGGAGGCGTCTGCCCGTATGGCTGAGGAAAGCATGGATATGATGAACCAGATGCGGGCAGGCGCCGAGACCATTGGGGAAACCAATACCCAGGTGGCAAAATCCATGTCTCAGCTTCAGGATAAGGCAAAAGAAGTGGAACAGATCACAGAGGTTATTTTTGAGATCTCCAGTCAAACAAATCTGCTGGCGTTAAATGCATCCATTGAGAGCGCGAGGGCAGGAGAAGCGGGCCGTGGATTTGCAGTGGTTGCGGATCAGATTCGGGAACTGTCAGAACAGACCAGAAAGTCTACAGAACAGATTGCCGGAATTGTAAAAGAGCTGAATACCAACGCAAAGGACGCTGTGGATATTGTGGGAGTTTCCATTGAGGCAAGCAGGAAGCAGAATGAAATGATTGAGAATACAGCCGGAGGGTTTATGGCAATCCGTGATAATGTGGATACGCTGACCCAGAGGATTGAAGATATTGATTCCAAGATTAAGAATCTGGTGCATTCCAATGACAAGATTATCGAAAGCATCAGCCAGTTATCGGCCACCAGCCAGCAGGTTTCTGCCAGCGCGTCTGAAGCAGAGGAACGAAGCCAGCAGAATCAGGCAGAGGCTCAGGAGGCCAAGCAGCTTTTGAACGGCGTCCAGGAAATTGTTCAGGGCTTTAAAAAATATCAGGATTAGCAGGAAACAGAAAAATTACTTAGATAAAGGAGAGAAAGTTTATGGCAAAAGTAGGAATTGTAATGGGCAGCGACTCAGATATGCCGGTAATGGCAAAGGCGGCGGACATTTTAGCGGAGCTGGGAATTGAATATGAAATGAAAATTATTTCAGCCCACAGGGAGCCGGATGTATTTTTTGAATATGCCAAAACGGCAGAAGAGAAGGGATTTCAGGTAATTATTGCAGGGGCAGGAATGGCAGCCCATCTGCCTGGAATGTGCGCCGCAATTTTCCCAATGCCGGTGATCGGAATTCCCATGCATACCACATCACTGGGCGGCAGGGATTCTCTCTATTCTATCGTACAGATGCCTTCAGGCATCCCGGTTGCAACAGTGGCAATCAACGGAGGCGCCAATGCAGGGCTTCTGGCAGCCAAAATTCTGGCAACTTCAGACAAAGGGCTGCTTGCAAAACTGAAAGATTATTCCATGAAATTAAAAGAGCAGGTGGAAGCGAAGGACGCCCGGCTGCAGGAAGTAGGATATAAGAATTATTGAGAAACCCAAAACACCCTGAGACGGAGCCAGATTTGATTCGGGAGCAGAGGAAATTCAGACAGAGATACAGGAAAGATTTAGGAGGAAAGAGAATGGATTACAAGAATTCAGGCGTAGACATTGAGGCAGGCTACAAATCAGTAGAACTGATGAAAAAGCATGTGCAGCAGACCATGCGGCCGGAAGTGCTGACCGGGCTTGGCGGATTTTCCGGCGCCTTTTCCATGGAGAAGTTCAAGGATATGGAAAAACCCACGCTGGTATCCGGCACAGACGGAGTGGGAACGAAGCTGAAGCTGGCTTTTTTGCTGGATAAGCATGATACCATTGGAATTGATTGTGTGGCAATGTGCGTCAATGACATTGCATGCGCAGGCGGAGAGCCTTTGTTTTTCCTGGACTATATTGCATGCGGGAAGAATTATCCTGAGAAAATCGCTACCATTGTCAGCGGTGTGGCTCAAGGATGCATCCAGAGCGATGCCGCATTGATTGGCGGAGAAACAGCGGAAATGCCCGGTTTTTATCCGGAGGAGGAATATGATCTTGCCGGATTTGCAGTAGGCGTGGTAGATGAAAAAGATATTATTACCGGAAAAGAATTAAAGGCCGGGGATGTTTTGCTTGGCATGGCAAGCTCCGGCGTGCATTCCAATGGATTTTCCCTGGTGCGGAAAATATTTAAAATGGATCAGGAAACTCTGAACACTTATCATGAGGAGCTGGGAAAAACCCTGGGAGAAGCGCTGCTTGCGCCTACCAAAATCTATGTAAAAGCCCTTCGTTCAGTGAAAGATGCAGGTATCCGGATTAAAGCCTGCAGCCATATTACCGGCGGCGGTTTTTATGAAAATGTGCCCCGTATGCTGCCGGAAGGAAAACATGCGGTCATTGAGAAAAACAGTTACGAGATTCCGCCTGTTTTCAAAATGATGGCAAGAGAAGGCCAGGTTGAAGAAAAAATGATGTATAACACCTACAATATGGGAATCGGCATGGTACTGGCGGTAGATCCCAAAGACGCAGAAGGAGCCGTAAAAGCCATTCAGGAAGCAGGAGAAACGGTTTATGTAATCGGCAGAGTGGAAGAGGGAGAGAAAGGGGTTACCTTATGCTGAAAATTGTAGTTTGCGTGTCCGGCGGCGGCACAAATCTGCAGGCAATCATAGATGGAATTGAGCGGGGAACCATTACCAATACAACCATAGCTGCAGTAATCAGCAACAATTCAGGAGCCTATGCGTTGGAGCGGGCCAGAACCCATGGAATTGAGGGAGCGTGTATCTCTCCCAGAGATTTTCAGTGCCGGGAGCAGTTCAATGAAGCCTTTCTGGAAAAACTGGACAGCTATCAGGCTGATTTGGTGGTACTTGCCGGTTTTCTGGTGGTTTTGCCGGAAATCATGATTAAAAAGTACCGAAACCGCATCATCAATGTTCATCCTTCCCTGATTCCTTCCTTCTGCGGCAAAGGCTACTACGGCTTAAAGGTGCATGAAGGAGCATTGGAACGGGGGGTGAAAGTGACAGGAGCCACCGTGCATTTTGTGGACGAGGGAACGGACACCGGCCCTATTATTCTGCAGCAGCCGGTGATGGTGGAACAGGATGATACGCCGGAGCTTTTGCAGCGGCGGGTGATGGAGCAGGCAGAGTGGAAGATTCTGCCCCGGGCCATTGATTTGATTGCCAATGGAAAAATCCATGTGGAAAACGGCAAAGTTCTGCTTCAGGATGAGCCTGGAGAAGAAACGGACTGACTGAGAACAGAACCGGGAGGAATTTCAAAGACCCAGAGAATTCTGCGGTCTGCATACCGATGGAAAGAGGAGACGGGAATGAAAGTTTTAATTGTGGGAAGCGGCGGACGGGAGCATGCCATTGCGGCAAGTGCGGCCAAAAGTCCGAAAGTAGATAAGATATATTGTGCGCCTGGCAATGCAGGCATTGGGCAGATTGCGGAATGTGTGCCCATCGGCGCCATGGAATTTGACAAACTGGCGGCTTTCGCCAAAGAACAGCAGATTGATTTCACCATTATCGGCATGGACGATCCCCTGGTAGGCGGGATTGTGGATGTATTTGAGGCAGAGGGACTGAAGGTGTTCGGCCCCAGGAAAAATGCCGCAATTCTGGAGGGAAGCAAAGCTTTTTCCAAGGATTTGATGAAAAAATACAACATTCCCACAGCCGGTTACGAAACGTTTGACGATCCGAAACAGGCTCTGGCCTATTTGGAAACAGCGAAAATGCCCATTGTCTTAAAGGCAGACGGCCTGGCGCTGGGAAAAGGCGTGTTAATCTGCAATACTCTGGAAGAAGCTAAAGCCGGCGTAAAAGAGATTATGGAAGATAAGAAGTTCGGTTCTGCCGGAAACCATATGGTGGTGGAAGAGTTTATGACAGGCCGGGAAGTGTCCGTATTGTCTTTTGTGGACGGAAAAACCATCAAAATCATGTCCTCCGCCCAGGATCACAAGCGCGCCAAAGACGGGGATCAGGGCCTGAATACAGGAGGAATGGGAACCTTTTCTCCCAGTCCGTTCTACACAAAAGAAGTGGATGAATTCTGCCGGAAGCATATCTATCAGGCGACGGTGGACGCGATGGCTGCCGAGGGGCGTCCTTTTACCGGAATTATTTTCTTCGGCCTGATGCTGACCAAAGACGGGCCTAAGGTATTGGAGTACAATGCCCGGTTCGGTGATCCGGAGGCCCAGGTGGTATTGCCAAGAATGAAAAATGACATGATTGAGGTGATGGAAGCCTGTGTGGAAGGAAGGCTGTCAGACATTGATCTGCAGTTTGAAAACAACGCGGCAGTCTGCGTGGTTCTGGCGTCCGACGGGTATCCCGTGTCCTATGAGAAGGGATTTGAAATCAAAGGTCTGGAGAAATTTCATGAGGAAGAGGGGTATTACTGCTTCCACGCGGGAACAGCCTTAAAGGATGGAAAGCTTGTGACAAACGGAGGCCGCGTCCTTGGAATTACCGCCAAGGGAAATGATTTGAAAGAAGCCAGGGCCAATGCCTATAAGGCTGCGGAATGGGCAGAATTCGATCATAAATATATGAGAAACGATATTGGAAAGGCAATTGATGAAATAAAAGAATAATGCCTGCAGTATTTTGATAAAAAAGTGCGTGAAGAGAAAAGGCATTTGAAAAATATCAGAGAATCCTCTGTTTTTCAGGGATTCTCTGATATTTTTAAGGAAAATTTAATATTTTGAAAGGAAATAACACAGGAATTTTCCAGAGGTCTTTGTTATAATATACCGATATGAAATATAAGAAATTTTAACTCAGCCTTTGGGAAAGGATAATAATATGAAAGACAGAATTCTGGTAGTGGATGATGAAAAAGAAATTGCCGATTTGGTGGCTTTTTATCTGGAAAGTGAAACTTTTGAAGTGGTTACCTGTTATTCTGCAGAGACAGCGCTGCAAAATGTGTCTGAGAAAGAATTTGACCTGGCGATACTGGATATTATGCTGCCGGGAACCAGCGGGTTTGAAATATGCAGGACGATTCGGGAAAGCCATAATTATCCGGTGATTATGCTGACAGCAAAGGATGAAGAGATAGATAAAATCCGGGGCCTGATGCTGGGAGCCGATGACTATATGACGAAACCATTCCGTCCCCTGGAGCTGGTGGCCCGTGTCAAAGCTCAGCTTCGCCGGTATAAACGCTACAATCAATCCCCGGTTCCGGAAGTTCAGGATCATTCCCTTCTGGTGCATGGGGGACTGGTGATGAATGTAAAGACCCATGAATGCCAGCTGGATGAAAAACCCCTGGTGCTGACTCCTACAGAATTTTCCATATTAAAGATTCTATGTGAACGGAAAGGGGAAGTGGTCAGTTCTGAGGAATTATTTCACGGTGTATGGAAAGATGAGTATTACAATAAAAGCAATAATACCATAACTGTACATATCCGCCACCTGCGGGAGAAAATGAAAGATTCCGTGGAGCATCCCAAGTATATTAAAACAATCTGGGGAGTGGGGTATAAAATTGAAAACTGAACGAATAAGAAGGAAAAAAAGAAATTCTGCGTATTCCAAATTGATTTTCCGCATATTTATGCAGACTGTTGCCATTGTAATACTGACATTTCTCATTATTTCCGCATTGTACAGGCACTTCTGGTTCCGCAGGGTGGGAGACTGGATTGTACAGTTTTTGCAGGATGCGTTTCAGCTGGAGCTGTTGGATGCACTGAATATTTATCAATATGGGCTGAGGGAAAATGCCTGGCTGTTTATTTTCGGGGCGGTGGCAGTCTGCTTTCTTTTGCTGTTTCGGATTTCCCTGTCCTGGTTTATCCGGTATTTTAACGAGATAGACGCTGCATTGGATACGCTGATTCAGGGAGACAACAAAGAGATTGTTCTGACTCAGGAAATGGAGCCGATGGAGCGGAAGCTGAACGTTCTGCGTCAGACCCTGGAAAAGCGGGAGTTGGAATCTAAGCTTGCAGAGGAACGGAAAAATAATCTTGTAATGTATCTGGCCCATGATATCCGGACGCCGCTTACCTCCGTAATCGGTTACCTGAGTCTTTTGGAGGAAGCGCCGGACATGCCCACAGAGCAGAAGGCAAAATATGTGCATATTACGCTGGAAAAAGCCAATCGTCTGGAACAGCTGATTAATGAATTTTTTGAAATTACCAAGTACAATATTCAGGAAATCGTTCTGGAAAAAGAAGAAATTGATCTGTACTATATGCTGCTGCAGATGTTGGAGGAATTCTATCCTCTTCTGGAGGAAAAAGGAAACCGGGCCGTGCTTCACAGTGATGAAAATGTAAGCATTTGCGGCGATCCGGCCAAACTGGCAAGGGTGTTTAACAATATTTTAAAAAATGCCGTTGCCTACAGTGACAGGAATACGCAGATTGATATTTTCGTGGAAGAAGTCAAAACACCGCAGCAGGAGAAAATGATTATTACCTTCCGCAATCAGGGAAAAACCATTCCCAAAGAAAAACTGGAGTCAATTTTTGATAAATTCTACCGGTTGGATGCGGACAGAAACTCCCATACAGGAGGCGCAGGACTGGGGCTTGCCATTGCAAAAGAGATTGTCACCAGGCACGGGGGCAGAATACTTGCAGAGAGCGGGAACGGGCAGGTGACGTTTCGGGTGGAATTGCCGGCAAAGTAATATACGGCAGGCAGCGTTCCGGGCGGAACGAATGGGAAACTTCAGATTATAAAAAGCAGTGCAACAAAAAATGGAAGCAATGGGGCTCGAACCCATGACCTCTCGCGTGTGAGGCGAACGCTCATCCCAGCTGAGCTATGCTTCCATGTGATCTATTATAGCACTATCATCTGAAATTGCAAGAGTTTACTGAAAATCATTTCACAACAGAAAACAGACGATTAAAAACATTTTCCTTGCGCGCTGTTCGTTCTTTTCCGATATATGGATTAAATCATTAAGCAACAGGAAAAGGATTTCAGGAAAACAGACAGGAGGTTGTCAGAATGAAAATCAATGGAGTGAACAAAACAGCTCAAAGTCCCGGACAGGCAGGAATGGTGCAGAAAGAGGATGCTGTAAGCAAGAGTATCCGAAAACAGATTGCAAATAAGCAGAAAGAGCTTCAGAATCTCTCTTCCAATCAGGAAATGGAAATGGAGGAAAAGAGTAAAAAGCGCCAGGAAATCATGCAGGAAATCAATGATTTAAACAATCAGCTCAGACAGCATCAGATGGAACAGCGCAGAGAAGCAATGAATGCGGAACGAAAACAGGAAAAAGGAGCATCCGCGGATGATTTTGGCGGCAGCAGCAGAAAGTCCGGGACCAAAGGGACTGGAGGAATGTCAAAGGCAGGCATGAAGGCCATGATTTCTGCAGATGCAGCATTGAGCCAGGCACAGGTTCAGGGTTCAACGGCAACCGGAATGGAAAACAAGGCGGCAATCCTGAAAACGGAAATTAAATTAGACAGCAGCCGGGGCGCAGACGTATCCAAAAAGAAAGAAGAACTGGCCGAAGTGGAAGATAAGGCGGCGAAAGCCGAGGCTTCCCAGCTGGGCACTTTAAACAGCGCCAACGAAGAGCTGAAGAAAGCCCAGGAAGCAGGCCCGGATGAAGAGAAAGACAAAAATTCTGAAAAAGCCGACAGAGAACAGGAAGAGAAAGAGAAAGCAGAACATATGCCTCAATATCCTTCCATAAACATCTATTTGTAGGGCCGGATAGGCAGTCCTTTGCTGAACAAAAAAAGTGAGAAACAGCTCAGATGACGCGGAAATCCCTGCAAAAAGTAACAGATTTTCATGCCGCCAGACCTTTCTTGTTAAAAAGGTATTGTCAATAACATTATTAAAGTGTATAATTTCAAAAGAAACAAAAATGCACCAAAATATTATTTTTTGGAGGGAGCGTGGTCATTCTGGATGATACCAGAACTCGAATTATTTTTGCAGCGATGAAGGTCGTGCGGCAGAATGGCTTAGAAGGGGCACGCATCCAAAGCGTCAGTAATGTGGCGGGAATTTCCCCCGGGGCTTTGTACCGTTATTTTGAAAGTAAGGATCAGCTGTTGATTGAGAGCTTTGTATACGTGGACAAACGGGCGGCAGCGATTTTCGATCATGTGAAGTTTGATCCGAAGGAAGTAATCACAGATCCGATGGGAGCAGTTAAGAGTCTGTGGCAGCCTTACTTCCGATTTTGGGTGGCACATCCGGATGAAACCATTTTTTATCACCGTTTCCGGGACAGTGCCTTTTTTCCAAAGTTCGACAAGTGCCGGGATGCGTCCTATTTTAGTTCTTTTGCCGGGATGGTTCACGATTTTCTGGAAGCATTTCCGGGGCTGAGGCAGATCAATCAGGATCTTTTGTGGCTTCATGTGCTCAGTTCCACGGTGATGTATGCCAAATATGTGGTAGAAGGAGTGCTCACGGATAATCAGGAGACTGAGGATACGGTATTTCGACTGCTGACGACCGGTTTAAGCGGTTATCTGAAGCTGGAGAAGTAAAAGGAGAAAAAGTAATAAAAACTACCGCTGCAGAGCGGTTTGTTTTTGAACACAGGTAAGTAAATGTTTATTTTCCTGAAAAACCGAGTTCCGGATTTGTATCGTTCCATGAAGAGAAAAGATGCCGAAAGGCAATTTTTTTTACAATTTAAGTAAATAAACGTTCACTCCAAAAGCGATAATTTAAAAGAAAGAAGGTTATGGAATGTTGAAATTTCAGCGAAATGTTTTTGGAAACAAAGGGATTTGGCAGAATTCGAATTTCAGGAGAAGGGGCAGAAGAAAACTGCTGGCTGTTTTTTTGTGCCTGTCAATGATGACTGCTTTTTTGCCGGGGACTGCAGCAGAAGCGGAGGAAGAAGAGAGGCTTTCCGGGATTGTGGAATTTCAGAGTATTACGCTTCATTATGCCAAAGCCGACGGTTTGCCGGAGGAAGCGGTCATTGAGGAGCATGCTCTGTTGGAAAAAGATCGGAAGCTTGCGCTTCGTTATGAGTACGAAATTACACAGGAGCAGTGCAGCATAATCCAGGCGGATACCGACTATTATCTGGAAGTATCTCCGCATCTGGTTTTGCCGGATTTGGGGAATGCAGGTTCCGAACTGACCATAATGACGGAGGAGGGGCCCCGGCGGTTTGGGGCAATTTTTGCAGACGGGGTCAGGGCATGGGTTATTTTTGACGCGTCTGAGGAGGGCTCCGGCACAGTTTTAGCGGAGTACGGCGAGCTTCAGGATGCATTTTTCTATTTAAACTGCGGCCGTGCAGGCCAACCGCCGGAGGGAGAAACTCCCGTTGACGGAAAAAATCTCTATGCCATGAAGTTTGAAAACGGGGAAACGCTGAAATTCGGCTATGCAGAGCGCGAACCGGTGGAAGCGCAGGCGCAGGTGAAAAAGAGCGGAAGCCTAAACGGAAAAACCATTGCCTGGACGATTCAATATACACCTTGGCAAAATCCCGCCGGCGGCGATCTGACAATGGAGACAGAATTTGAACTGCGGGACGTGATTGACCCATCCCTTCACAGTTATGCTGCAGGCAGTGCGAAAATCGACGGTATGGAGCTTGCCGCCTATCATTCCCGGGAGGAAATTACAGGTGAGGAGGAAGCCTATGTATTGGAGGAAGCGTCCGATGAGGATGGTTCTGTCCAGCTGAGCTTCGGCGGCAGGAAATTTCGCGCAGGGGCCGCTACCCAGGGAGCTCCGGCTCAGGCGCTGACTCTTACCTATGAAACAGTGATCAAAGACGAGCTTCTTCTGCCAGGAGGCAAAGGCGGGCAGAAAGTGACCAACGGAGTGGAACTGTTTGCAGAAACAGACGGAGAATTTCAGGGACTTAACATTTCAAGCAGCCAAACGGTGGCGGTTCCTCAGCCTGTCTGGCTGACGAAAAAAGGGACGACCACACGATATGACGACGGTACGGGTTCTGCCACTGACTGGACGGTTACTTTTTCTCCCAATGGTTTTTCCTTTTCAGAAGATCACAGCCTGACTTTTCATGATCAGCTTCCTGCCGGCAGTACGCTGGATGCGGATTCTGTGAAAATCAACGGAGTATCGGCGGCTGTCCTGGAGGACGGGCAGAACGGATTTACTGTTTCACCCATTGTCACAGAACATGAAACCGTGATCCTCACATACCAGACCAGGGTTCCGGAGGAAATGTATGACAGCGGAACCAATCTGGGAAATAATGTGGCCTGGTTTACCTTTCATTATAATGGGAAAGATTATGAAGCGCCGAAGGTCACAACCCCTGTGGATAGCGGAGACGGCAGCGGTATGCCCGGTACAGCTACCCTGGTGAAATCCAACAGCGGTTACAACGCAAGCTTGCGCACGATTGACTGGACGGTAACCATTAATCCTCATAAAGCCTATCTGAAAAGCGGCACGTTTACAGACGATTTCCGGGAGATTGGCGGTGTCTGCATTGAAAAGGGGCATAGCAGCGGACTGGAACTGGCGGGCGATCCGGACGGTATTTCTGTTTTGATCAACAATCAGGAACCTGCGGAAGATGAAAAAGATCTGGTGAAGGCAGACTATAAAGATCAGGTTCTTACCATAACGGCAGGAGAGGTGGGTGCGAAAACCATTACGATTGCTTATAAGACAAAAGTGTGCGATCCCTGTATTTTTGCAAATAACACTTCCAGGAAGCAGTTGAAAAATATCGTTTCAACGGAAGATATGCTGATTGGAAAAAACACAACGGCTGCACGAAGCGCCAAAGCAGAAAGCGCTGTCAGTGTCAATGCGGTGGTTTTGACCAAAAAAACGCCCATTTACGATTATACAGCCGGGAAAATGAAGTGGACGGTGGAAGTAGACGCAGCGGGTCTGCCTATGGAAGAAGTGATGTTGACCGATGATTTGCCAAAGGGGCTGACTTATGCGGAAGATTCCCTGGAAACTCTGCCGGTAATTGCAGGAGCGTCGGCAGAGGCCCAGGGGCAGGAACTTACCATTAATCTGGGAAATGTGACGGAGAAAACCACTGTTACTTTTGATACGGAGGTAGATCCTGAGAAAACCGGATTCAGCAGCAATGAGGCGGTTCGGATTT
This sequence comes from Petralouisia sp., assembly GCF_056822245.1. Lineage (NCBI taxonomy): Bacteria > Bacillati > Bacillota > Clostridia > Lachnospirales > Lachnospiraceae > Petralouisia > Petralouisia sp. The sequence continues at coordinate 30,132 of NZ_JBQIOP010000026.1, forward strand.
CCAATACCATTGTGATGAATGGAATAGCTGACAGTGTGCCCTTTGGGAAGGTTTCTCACAGTGTATCCGGAAATTTTGTCAACCATGGGCTGGTGAAAAGCAGCAGCGTAGATCAACCGAAAGAGCTGATTCAGTATGAGGTGCTGATCAATCCCTACGGCCTTGCCCTTTCAGAATGTCCGTCCCTTGTGGACACTCTGGACAAACGGCTTCAAGTGGATTTGGACACCTTGCGTTTTTATAAAGCAAGATTGTCAGGAACTACAGGAAACGGCGGACAAAAGCCAAACTATCAAAAAGAGGGGGACGGGCTTTCGCTGCAGGCAGAAAATTATGATCTGGAATCAAACAGTTTTACGGTGAAGCTTCCCATTGAAGCGGGCAGCCGGAATGCCTATGTGCTGACCTACACGGCGGATATTATGAAACGTCAGGCAGGCAATTATGGCAACAGCGTCCGTTTTGAGGGCGGCGCCGTGCTGTTGGGCGGAAGCAAAAACAACAGCGCTTCGGTGGGCGGCGGTGGAGGCGGAGGCGGCGGTGGCGTCGCAGCCAGAAAAGCAGGTATTGCCGTCACCAAAACCGACAGTGATAATCAAAAACCTCTCGCCGGGGTGTCATTTACCCTGTATCAGTGGGACAATGACAATCATAAAAGAGGTCTGCCGTTTGCCCGGGGAACCACGGATGATCAGGGAAAGCTGTCATTTCTGGTAAAGCCCGGGGCAGTATATGAACTGACAGAAACGGAAAGCCTTCCTGGTTATGAAAGCGCCATTGGATGGACGCATCTTCCCGATGGGGTAACAGAGACGGCGCAGGGTCTGCTGATTACGGCAGGGGCGGCAAAATCTGAGTTGCAGCTGGATTTAACCAATGAAGCGTATAAAACGGAAGAACAGCAATGGACACTGACAGTTCATAAGGTAATAAGCGGCAGCGAAGCGCCTCTGGCCGGAGCGGTTTTTGAACTGTATGAAGAGGAAGAATGCAGGACTTTGGTTCAGAGAGGCGTCAGCGGACAGGCGGGAGAGATTTCCTTTCCGGGACTGGACAAAGGAAAGGAATACTGGCTGAAAGAAACAGAGGCGCCGCCGGATTACCAGCTGGATACTTCTGTATACAAAGTGCATGAAACAGATCCGGTTCTGACAGTTTCCAATACCCTAAAACAACCGCCGGTTACGCCAAAACCGCCTGAGACAGACAGCGGTTCGTCAGAGGGCTCCGATACTCCGGAGAATCCGGACGATTCCGGGAATCCAGAGAACCCGGAGGATACAGAAAAACCGGAGAATCCGGGAGGTTTTGAAGAGCCGGGGAACCCAGATGATTCCGGGAACCCAGGAGATTCAGAAAATCCGGGAGGTTCTGAGAGGCCGGGGAACTCAGGCGGTTCCGAGAACCCGGGGAACACTGGCGATTCCGAGAATCCGGGAAGTTCCCAGAAACCAGAAAATCCAGGAGAATCCGGGAATCCAGGAGATTCAGAACATCCAGATAATTCTGGAAATCCAGGAAATTCCGGGGATTCAGAACCCCCAGGGAATTCCGGGAACCCGGGAGATTCAGAAAAACCGGAGAACCCAGGAAATTCAGAAAAACCAGAAAAACCAGAGAACTCAGGCGATTCCCAAATTCCCGGAGCATCAGAACTCCCAGATAATTCTAAAACTCCCAATGCTTCAGGAGAACAGAAAATTTCCTGGCAGCCGGGTGATTCTGGCACAGATGCAGATACGCCCAAAACCGGGGATGATACGGTATGGTTGGAAGCGGTTGTTTTGCTGTCAGGAACGGTATTGGCAATGATGACGTTATACTATGTTTGGCGGGAGAAAAAGCGTGAAAGAAAATAAAGTATTTAAAAGTGTTTATGGTGCGGTACTGGTGATTTTTATTATTTCTGGTGTGATGCTGGGGATTCGGTTGGCCAAATTGCACCGCGGAAATGAATTTTACAGACAAATCGGCGGCGGACGGGGATTTTCCTCCGCCGTTTTTTCTGATTCTGTTTCATCAGGCCGGACAGATGCGTCCGAAAGCGCAGCGATAAAAGCCCTGTGTCTGGAAGCGCCTGAATTATCCGGATATGTTTCCCAGTTGGCAGAAAAATATTCCGGCATTGCTGCCTGGCTGCAGATTCCCGGTACAGATTTGGATTATCCGGTGATGCTGGGGAAGGACAATCAGTATTATCTGGAACATTTGCCGGATGGAAGTGAAAATCCCCTTGGCAGTTTATTTCTGGATTACCGTTCCGGAACAAGCGGCCCTCATTTCATCATTTATGGGCATAATGGAGCGGGAGGGAAAATGCTGGGCCTGCTGAAACAGTATGAATCCAGGGAGTATTACGAAGAACATGCAATTCTTACCCTTGTAACCAAGGACGCAGTGTACCTTTGTCCGATTTTTTCGGTGCGGCAGGTGGAGGCAGACAGCAGCGCTTACCAGACGGAATTTACAGAGGAAGAAGAGTGGAAGGAATATGTGCGGCAGGCGGTAAAAGAGTCGCTTTATCCCACAGATGCAGATATCAGTCATCCGGCGGGAATCGTGACTTTATCCACATGCACCGGTTGGAGCAGCCAGAGATTGATTGTGCAGGCGGTTCTGCCAAAAAATAAAAACAGGTAAAATTCTCCATAATTGTATTGACAATTCGGGGGGGGGTAAATTATTATAGATATAATAATTGTATATTCAGTAAATTCTTTAGATTTCTGAAATAATAAAAAATTGTTTATACAAAAGAAAAGACTGGAATATTTCAATTATAATATGATATGAAGGAGTAGATTTATGAAAAAATGGAGAAAAGCACTGTTAATGCTGCTTTTGGTATGTCTGACCGCAGGCCAGTGCATCACTGCCCAGGCAGCCAAGAAATCGCCCTCCAAGTATAAGGTGACGATGAACAAGTCTGTTTATACGATGAAAAAGGGTAAGTCCGTACAGTTAAAGGCCGCCAAAAATAAAGCGGCGAAAAAGAAAAAGGTAGTGTGGACCAGCAGCAACAAAAAGGTTGCCACCGTTACCTCCAAGGGAAAAGTAAAGGCAAAAAAGAACGGCAAGGCTACAATTACTGCCAAACTGAAGGGAACGAAGATTAAGACGACCTGCAAAATTGTAGTCGGCACGCCGGTTACCAAGATAAAATTAAATAAGAAATCTGTGGAACTGGAAGAGGGCAGCAAGGCGAGACTGAAAGTTACTGTATCGCCGAAAAAGCCCACCAATAAGAAAGTTACTTATAAATCTTCCAATAAAAAGGTAGTTACCGTTAATTCCAAAGGAGAGATCAAGGCAGTAAAAGCCGGCGAGGCAAAAATTACCGTAACAGCAGCAGACGGCACGGGCAAATCTGCGTCCTGTAAAGTGACGGTAAAAAGGAAAAAAGTAGTTACGCCGCCGGCAGATCCTGATATTGCAGTTGGAAGCGTTGCGCTGAATGAGACGAATCTGAATATGCTGCCGGGAGAAGCCAAAAAACTGTCAGCAACAGTAAAGCCGGATAACGCCACCAACAAAGCAATTACCTGGAAGTCCTCTGCACCTGCTGTAGTGACAGTGGGCAATGACGGAACAGTGAAAGCAGTGGGAGAAGGAACAGCCAATATAACTGCATCTGCCGCCAACGGCAAAAGCGCAGCCTGCAGCGTAAAGGTTGCCTATAAAGGCAATGTTTCCAATCAGGCAGAACTGAACCAGGCGCTTTCCAGTAAAATGGTAAGCGATATTGTGTATACTTCAAATGCTGCGGGGCAGATTGTAATTCCAAAAGGAGATTATTCCGGCAAAACTCTGGAAATCAATGCGCCCAATGCAGATGTTGCCAACGACGGCAAGTTCAAAAAAGTAACAATCACTGCCATCGCACAGAACACATACGTGGAAAATTCCACCAATGTAGTGTATTTCAATGCTTCCAAAGGCCGCATTGTGGTAGGCCAGAGCGGAAGCGCCACCATCAATCTGAACAGCGGAGGAAACCAGCAGTTTACTCTGGAAAATAATGGATATGTAAAAGATTTGAATATTCCTGGCAGAAATACTGCGCTGAACATTAAGGGAAACAGGTATGTCAATGTTACTTTGGGAGCCGGAGCGGCAGATTCATCTATCATAACAGAAACAGAACTGCGGATTGCAGCCAGCGTGGCATGGGATATGACCATTATGCCCGGCGGAGAGCATACCAGGGCAAATATTGCCGACAGATCCTGTCTGCCGTCCATCTGGGGCCTGGGATGCATTTCTGTAACAATTATTTCAGACAATGACGTTGTGAACATTCCGGCTGAAATGAGAGAGGAGCTTGGCATCAGCCAGAAGGTGAAGGTATCAGGCAATGTCAATGAATATAACTTGGAAGAAGATGCTCCGGTAGTAACTCCGGAAGAGGCAGAGAGAGCGTCTGACGGCACAGATTCCGGAGAAAAGCAGGCGGTAAACGGAGTTTCGGCAGGTACGAAAATATATTTATTGCCTTACACAAATGCAAACAGCAGTATCAATGGAGAAAATTACAGAGAATTTATTCAGGGAACAGAAAGTTCTGCTGTAACTGATGAGACAGGAAACTTTACCATAGAAAATGTTACAGTGGGAAATTACTGGCTGATTGCAGAGAAAGACGGCTATAAGACAAATGTTAAGAACGTTGTAATCACCAGTAATCAGGCAGACGGCTATGTATGCGGCACAACGATTCTTTTAAGCAATGAAATTGCGGCATGCGATCCGGCGCCTTCCGTTACGGGTGTAGTGCGGATCGGTCTGACTGCACAGCCGGTATCAGCCGGATTCCAGGTGAAATTAAGAAAAGGAGCCGGCAATGTTTTGGGCGAAGCTTTCAAAACTGCACAGACAAATGAAGACGGAATCTATCAGTTTACGGATGTGCCTGCGGGAGTTTATACCGTAGAAGTGCTGGATCTGCGTCAGAATCTTTCCGAAACGGCAGAGAGATACAATGCCTCCAGTATAGATATCGTTGTGGCATATCCGTATCTTACCCAGCTGCCTGATTGTGTAGTGGATGAGAAGATGGAAACGATTACCGGCCAGGGGCAGGTGCAGTTTACCTTAACCTGGGGAACAGAAGCCTCCGGAGCAAGTTCAGATATTGATTCCCATTTAGTAGGCCCGAGGGCAGATGGAAGTGGGGAATTCCATGTGTATTATAGTAACGAAGGTTATTATTACAATGGAGAAAAAATGGCAGATTTGGATGTAGACGACGTAGATTATGAAGGGCCTGAGCATACCACTATTTATAAAGAAACAGACGGGGTATATCGGTTCTATATCCATAATTTTTCTGAAAGAGGTACAGTGGATTCAGAAATGCTTGGAAAATCATCCATACGGGTAACAGTAACCATTGGTTCAAACACCATCGTATACCACTGTCCGAATCAAAAAGGAAACCTGTGGTATGTATGTGATTATGATTCCAGAACCCATACGATTATCCCGAGAAATACTGTGAGCAATTTTATAGGAGACACAGAGGATATCGGTCTTTCAGAAGAGGAATTAAATGCTAAATATCTGGAGAGAAAGAAATCAGAGGCGTTAGAAAATGCTGCATCGGCAAAGAGAGATTTAATGAGATTTTCTGATAATGCAGCAAAGACAGAAATCGCCGCAAAGATTGAAGCGCTGGAAGGCCAGGTGGATTCCGCAGCGAATCTGGAAGCGGTTGAGACCATCTTAACTGAATTGCGGCAGATTCAGAATACACTAGATAATGCTGCGTACTCGTTCTATCTGGAAGCAGACAATTTACTGGGTTATTACAGAGATACTGTAAATGAATATGATGAAGATGATAAACTTATCCGTGTACGTTCTGTGGTGCGGTGCAGACTTGACTTTGGAGAGACTATGGAAAAGCCAGTTGTTACATCCGATGAGGGTTCAACTGCAGTATTAGAACCCACGACTGAAGCAGGATATCCATATGTAGTTCATGTTACAGACAGCGAAACAGGTCTTATCTTAGACGTATGGCTGCAGATATTGGCAAACCAGGCTCAGGCAGAACTGGCGGATCTGGCACGGCAATGCAGCATTTATATGGGACTGTTTGAAGAGAATGCAGGAATTGCAGCAGATAAAGCTGTTGTGGATGGCATTTTAGATGGTATGGATCAGATAACAGATACAGAAAGCTATAACGAAGCAAGCGAAAAACTGTATGACATTCAGGACAAATACGAAGAACTTTCTGGTATGTTCGGTATTCGCATTGTCACTGCAGAGTCAGAAATGGATAACTGGTGGACAACTGAGGACAGTATCTATGATGAAGCTGGAGAAGAAATCGTAAGGCGGGCAGTTCTCAAAATAGAACGGTATGCGGATGTGACGGATGAGGAAATTTTATCCAAACTGAACATTACTTTTTCAAATGACACTATTAAATATGTAATAACAGACAGCGATGCAGAAGGCTATACAAAATTAATCAAGGCATCCAATGTCGACGGTGTTGTGAAGAAAATTTATGTTAAAATTACAGAATGGTAATACGGCACATTAAAATTTAAGAAATCCCCTGCTTTGCAGACAAAATATGCAAAGCAGGGGATTTTTTACGGTTAACTTCTGGATAATGGAAGAAAGGCTTTACACCCAAACTGCCTATTGGTATAATGAAATTACCATATAAGAAAGTTAACAGGAATGAAATCATGAATCAAATAAAACCAAAGGTGTTTCCTGAGATATACTATAAAATCATAGTTCTTATATAAGGAGGCGAAACACATGGATTTGAATCTGCAGATTATGGACATGGCAGGCGCTGCCCCAGAGCATTCGGCGGTAATTGTAAATTTTGTGGCGGCAATCCGGAAACAGTTGAAAAACAGCACATGTTTTGTATATTCTGATAACGTACAGTATAAGTGGCAGACAGAGGATGGAGAAGAAAAAGCGGTGATTCCGGACGCTTCCATCAATTGTCAGACCAAGAAAAAAAGAGGGAATCATTTTGTCGGCATTCCCCGGTTTGTAATGGAGGTATTAAGCCCCTCCACAGAAAGTTATGACCGGGGCGAAAAAATGGATTTATACCGAATGCAGGAAATCGAAGAATATTGGATTGTGGACTGGAGAAAAAGGAAGATTGAGATTTATGATTTGGATTACGAAAACGGCATTCCCAGATACTATTTGTGGGTAACCGTGACAGAATCCAATAAAAATGAACTGAAACTGATTCATTTTCCAAATGTAAAGATAACATTTGATGATTTATTTGATGAGATAGAACCCTGATTTTGAAGAATTGAAAAAGAACTGCTGAAATCTTCTTCAGAAAAATGTGAAAAAGCCTTAACTTTTTCTTAGGAAAGAAACAACAGAATATTAAAACAAATGCCCCGTCTGTTTCGTAAAATTAATTTATGAAGCAGGCGGGGTTTTGCTCTGACATACCGTAAAGAACGATATGTTCAGCATAGGGAATCATACTTTGATGAAAAGCGGAGAGCTAAGCGCCCTATGCTCTGACATACCGTAATAAATGACTATTTTGTCACAGGAAAGTCACTTGTCTGTCATTTCCCGGGGGTATGATATGGAATAAATGAACATACAAAAAGGAGAACAAATCTTATGAAAAGAAACAACAGAAAGAAAATAGCGATTTTATTCGGAGGCTGCTCCAGTGAATATGAAGTTTCTCTCCAATCATCATATGCAGTAATCACCCATATAGATACGGAAAAATATGAGCCTGTTCTGATTGGAATTACCAGAACGGGAAAGTGGTATCTGTATCAGGGAGATCCGGCCAATATTCCGGAGGATCGCTGGTACAGTGACAGGGAGTGCATTCCTGCTTTCGTTTCTCCTGATAAAGAACTGCATGGGCTCCTGCTGCTGAAAAGCCAGGGCATAGAGGAAATCTCCCTGGACGGCGCGCTTCCCATTCTGCATGGAAAAAACGGAGAGGACGGAACCGTACAGGGTGTACTGGAACTGGCTGAGATTCCGGTGATTGGATGCGGAACTCTGAGTTCAGCAATTTGCATGGACAAGGAAACGGCCCACCGCCTGGCCGGGGAACAGGGGGTAAAAGTTCCCCGATCTTACACCATTGCCCAAGAAGAATGGAATCTGATGGACATTAAAATCAAAGGCAGGGAACTGGGCTATCCTCTGTTTGTGAAGCCTTTGCGGGCAGGCTCCTCCTTCGGTATTACCAGAGTGGAAAAGCCGGAGGAGCTGCGCCCGGCAGTGGAACATGCTTTTGAATATGATTCTTCTGTAATTTTAGAGGAGATGATAACAGGATTTGAGGTAGGCTGCGCGGTACTTGGAACAAAGGAATTAATAACAGGCGCAGTGGATGAAATCGAATTGTCAGAAGGGTTTTTCGACTATACGGAAAAATATACCTTAAAAACTTCGAAAATTCATGTGCCTGCCCGGATTTCCCCTGAAAAAGCAGAAGAAATTCAGGAGACGGCGAAAATCATTTACCGGGGTCTGGGATGCAGTTATTTTGCCAGAGTGGATATGTTCCTGACTCCCTCAGGCGAGATTTATTTTAATGAAGTAAACACAATTCCCGGCTTTACTTCCCACAGCCGTTATCCCAATATGATGAAGGAAGCAGGAATTTCTTTTAAAGAGCTGCTGTCGCGATTGTTGGAATTGCAGGAGAATGATTAAGGCGTAAAGAGAGTTTTTTGGAGAACTGTGCTTGCGTTTGCAGGAATTATTACTCCGGCGGTTAAAATTCGTCGATATTTAACCGCCGGAGTAATACAGAGGAATTAAGATACAGGGAGGGCGCAAAATGGAACATGCCATGCTGTTGGAGCAGGAACAAAGGAATATTTTTTCACAGAGAACTCACACAGGCAGAATACTGCTGACAGAGGCGCAGATCTATCAGGGAAATCTGGTGCTGGTAAATCAGAAGCATCCGGTAAGACACGGCCTGTCCGGGGAAGAACTGTGTTCTGTTTTCACAGAGCAGCCGGAGATTCTTATGGAAAAGAACAGCGCAAAGATGCTGCAGAAATTGTTGAAGCATTCTGAGTATTTGTTCTCTTCCCAATTGGAAAGAGACGATATACAGTTGTCTCGGCGTATCGTAGGCGTCAGCGGGTACCGCGCCAGGTCAGAGCAGGTAAAAATTTTTAATGATTCCCTGAAAGAAAACGGCAGGGAATTTACAGAAAAATATGTGGCTTTTCCGGATCACAGCGAGCATCAGACAGGCCTTGCCATAGATTTGGCCAAAGATCAGCCGGAAATAGATTTTATCAGGCCGGATTTTCCCAATGAGGGAATTTGCAGGAAATTCCGGGAACAGGCCGCTGAGTTTGGTTTTGTGGAGCGTTATAAATCCGAGAAGCAGAAAATTACAGGAATCGGCGCAGAACCCTGGCATTTCAGATATGTGGGAAAGCCCCATGCAGAGATTATGGAAAAGACAGGGATGGCTTTAGAAGAATATATCCAATGGCTGAAACAGTTTGATCTGACGGTGCATCCTTTGACCTGGAAACATTACAGAATCGGATATCTGAGGGCCCGGGGGCCTGTAACCGAGTGGAAAGGACTTGCAGCCTGGCCGGAAATTTCAGGAAATAACGCGGACGGATTTATTATCACCACGGCGGCTTTATGAAACTGGATTACAGTACCAAACAGAGGGAGAAAGCATGAGACAAAGAAAGAATTACGGAGCAATTGATGATTTCCGGCTGATTGCAGCATTTTTAATTGTGGCAATTCACACGTCACCCCTGGAATCTTTCAGTGAAACGGCGGATTTTCTTGTAACTTATTGTATTGGAAGGATTGCAGTGCCATTTTTTCTGATGGTCACCGGATATTTTGTGCTTGCCCCTTATCAGAAATCTATGGGAAGAAACTCCCGGCAGGCGGAGCATGCCTCTCAGAAATTAAAAAAATTTCTGCAGAAAACAGCAGTTTTGTACGGGGCGGCAACCTGTATCTACCTGCCGGTGAAGATTTATGCAAAACAGTGTAATATCGGTCTGGGAGGATGGCTGAAGGAAATCTTTTTTGACGGGACTTTTTACCATCTCTGGTATCTGCCGGCAGTGATTTTGGGCTGTCTGCTGCTGGTGGGAATGATGCATCTGTTAAGCCCGGTGGCAATAGCCGCTGTTACTGTTTTGCTGTACCTGATTGGGACGGGAGGCGACAGCTATTATCAGCTGGTCAGCCAGATTCCCGCACTGAAAATGATGTATCAGGGAATTTTTACCATCAGTTCTTACACCAGAAACGGCATTTTTTTTGCACCGGTGTTTTTGTGGCTTGGGGTGCTTCTGGCCAACGGAAAGGCAGAATTAGAGGTACGGAAAGCGGCCGTGGGACTTTCCATTTCCATGGCGGGAATGCTGGCGGAAGGAATGTTGACCTGGGCTCTGGAATGGCAGAAGCATAACAGCATGTACCTTATGCTGATTCCGGTGATGTTTTTTCTGTTTGAGCTGCTGCTTGGCCTGGAGGGCAGTTCCGCGTCAATTGTGAGGGATTTGTCCATGTGCATATACATCATTCATCCTGTCAGCATTATTCTGGTGCGGGGCCTGGCAGGGGCAGTGAAAATGACAGATTTACTGGTGGAGCAGTCATTGGCGCATTATCTCTTGGTTTGTCTTGTGACGCTGATCCTTTCCTTTGGAGCTGCAGAAGGAATGAAATTTGTGAAAAACAAAATGCAGAGGTGAGCTTATGTATCAAAAAGGACGTGCATGGATAGAACTTAATATGGAACATTTAAAGCATAATATGGAACAGTTTCGTTCCCTGCTGCCGCCGGACTGTGACCTGATGCCGGCAGTTAAGGCGAATGCATACGGCCATGGGGCGGTTCTGGTTTCCAAAGCGCTGCAGGCTCAGGGAGTGAAGAGCTTTTGTGTCGCTTCAGCCGCAGAGGGGGCCATGCTTCGCAGAAACGGGATCACCGGAGATATTCTGGTGCTGTCCTATACCCATCCGGAACAGTTTGACGATTTGATTTCCTATCATTTGATTCAGACCGTGGTAGACGGAGATTATGCAAGGCAGCTGAAACGTGACGGAAGAAGATTCACAGTTCATGTCGGAATCGATACAGGAATGCACCGTCTGGGAGAACGGTGGGATCATATGGAAGAAATTGTAAAAATATTCCGAATCCCCAATCTGAACGTGACGGGAATCTATTCCCATCTGTGCGTGTCCGATGGAAAAGACGGGAGAGATCGGGCTTATACCTTAGAGCAGATCCATCATTTTGAATATGTGGCAGAAGAACTTCACCGAAGGGGAATCAGCGGATTTAAGTGCCATCTGCAGGGCAGCTATGGAATTTTGAATTATTCAGAACTGTGTTTTGATTACGCCAGGGCGGGAATTGCGCTGTACGGAATCTTAAGCGGTAAAAATGACAAAATTAATGCATCGGTGGAATTGAAACCGGTGCTCTCACTGAAAGCCAGAGTGGAAAGCGTGAAGATGCTGTATCAGGGAGAAAGCGCCGGATACGGCCTGACGTACAGCGCCGGGAAAAATCAGAAAATCGGCGTGCTTTCCATCGGCTATGCCGACGGCGTTCCCAGAAGCCTGTCCAACCGGGGACAAGTGCTCTGCAATGGAAAACCGGCCCCTGTGATTGGCCGGATCTGCATGGATCAGATGTTAGTGGATCTCAGCGATATAGAACAGGCGGCCCCCGGAGATGAAGCCGTGCTGATTGGAAAATCCGGAGACCTGGAAATCCGCGCAGAAGATATGGCCGGATGGGCAGGCACCATCAGCAACGAGATTTTAAGCAGAATGGGGGAGCGATTAGAGCGGATTGCGGTTTAAAGATTCTGTCTGCTTTCTGGAGCGTCTTATTAAAAATATTACTCCGGCGGTTAAATATCGACGTAGATTACGCAGAACAAATCTTCATATGCAAGGCGGAAGATTGAGCTGTAGCGAGTGCTACAGTGATTGATGAGGGTCTGCCCGGCTTTATCGGGCACAACGCAGCAGATGGAGGTTTGGGCAAGTAAGATACTGCGATATTTAACCGCCGGAGTAATATAAGCAGGGAGCTGTCGGAAAATGAAATTTATACACAATATAGTTGTAAGTTCTTAGAGCATTTTTCAAATACGCTTTAGTATTATAAATGGCGGGTGTATATTGTGAAAAATTGCTGTTTTCCGACAACCCCTATTGGGCCTATTGGGCTTATGGCTTAAAATAAAGAGGAATACTGATTCCGAAGCGATACTGTATTATAAAGATTTAAAAATAGATTACGAAAAGAAAAGAGTATGGCTGAAGGAAAAGGAAATAAAGCTTACGCCAAAGGAATGGAAATTGCTTGAATTATTATCCAGGAATAAGGGCAGGATTATAACGAAAGATGTATTATTAAATCAGGTTTGGGATATAGATGGCAAGTATGTGGAGGAACATGCAGTTACGGTTTCTATTAACCGTCTGAGGAAAAAAATCGAGAAAAATACAGAGTACATTTACATAAAAAATATCTTTGGCCTCGGCTATACGTTTGGGGAATAGACCCGTGAAAATCAGCGCTGGTTCTGCGGTATGCGCAGGATGGAGGATAAGATGAATATAAATACATTTTCAGCAGGAATCTGGATCGTGAGCGGCATAGCTCTATGTATATCGGCATATGGGCAGGAATGGCGCCTGTTGTCAGGGGTGTTACTGTTGGATTTTTTGTTTTTTTTGCCATCACAAGTATATGGAGCAGAGTTATACAAGGACACAGTATATAACATTCTGACATACAAAAAGCGGATTTTAGAGAAGCCAAAGAGTATCAAATTGGTATTTGGAGGGGTGTTTTCATGAAGCATTTTGATTATCCACAATTGCCTGAAGAATTGCAAAGAGGCTTAAATGACTATTGTAAATTTTGGGAACAGGGCTTAAAGAAGAGGGCGAATGCAGTTATCCGTGAAATTATGAAGTATTATGATACATTATCAGAGGATGTTCATAAAGAATTTATTACAATAGTCTGCACCGAAATTTGCGATAATCATGTAGAATTATTCCAGGATTATTCTTTGCCGTATGAGGTTTCTATTCGTTTAGGGCAGGAACTTTTTCCTTTTGTGAATCAAGGAGCTTTGCCACAGGCACGATGGCATTGTGAGCTATTTGGAGATTTAGATGAAACGGTTTCGATTTATCAGAAGAATAAAGATGATTTCAAAACAGCCAGGATTCTGATGTTGAGATTGATTTATTTGCTTTCCTTTGGCGCACATCATTTTCCAGAATATTCCTGCCTTGAAAATGTTTCGGAACTTGACGAGGCAGAAGAGCTTGGTAAAGAGATACTGAAAAAGCATGATATAGATGTTGAATTACAACAAGAATTTCGATATTATATCAAACTGCACAGGCTGTTTCATTCTTGGAACGGTGAAGGCGATTTCGCGCTTTTATGCAGAAGAAACGGTTTGGAATTTAATGAAATAGCGGCATATTACTATAAATAAAATCCAGTTTTTGAAAGTAAAATCGGGATTAAAAAAAGAAAGGTCAAGATGGATATGTGTACTGAAAAAGATAATGAGGAATTAATGGTAGCTCTTATAACCGCTGCCAGAGCGGCGTTCCTGTCTTTGAAAGAAACAACCAAAGAACATTTTTATTTTTATGTATTTGTATTTGATGAGGGAATGCACCCCTATATTTCAGCATGGTCTTACGAAGCCTTGGAAAAATCCATAAAGGAACAGCAGATAACTAATGAGGACAAGAGCTGGTGGAAATGGGATAGCTCAGACTCTCCCTATGCTATTTATGGATATGATGAATTTTTTGGCGAAGTGGGTGCATTGCTGGATCAAAGGGCAAGTAAATTATCCGATGATGAACTATATGAGACCGAGTGGGAAGAGCGGATTGCTCTTATGGAGGCGGCCATGAAAAGGCTCGATGCTTCCGGTTTGTTTGGGACTGGGAAAGAGAGGGAATGTGTGGTCATCAATGTAGAACAGGCTCCGCCTGACGGTGATGGCGCCGAATATGACCGGGCATTGCGACTAAATCCGCCTTCGGCTCTGTTGTCGGAATATTTGGAAACCTGCGAAACCCCAAAAAACGATTAACCCGTAACAGTAAATTCAGGTTTAGAAACGGAGCGTGAAAGTGAATGGAATTTAAAATTCTTACAAAAACAAACATTATTCCATCGTTTAACCACAATACAACTGTTGTGAAGAATATTGAATGTGCTTCCTATGGCGAACAGTACAATGAAGATGAAATTACGCCGGACTTGATTGGCAAAATATTAAATGATGTGCCAAAAGGTATTGAGGTCAGCTTGTGCTTAGACCCTGATGGAGAATTATGTGACATATGCTTGGAGGTAGTGTCGGATGGAGAATGGCTGTCCCTGTGTTATGGCAGCGAAAATACAGAAACCTATTTTTCCTACAATCCTGAGTATGCCAATACAGTGGAGCGGCTTGAAGAAGTAGATTTGGGAGATGAAAATGTATATACCCCGATCGACTACGATGGTCAATCTCCCATTCCAAAATGTCAAGCCATTACAGATATGGATGCAGGTGTAAAAGCAGTTGAATATTTCATTCGAACAGGGGAACTTTATCCTGGAATTGACTGGGCATATTATTCTTGACAATTCCCGTTTGTAAAACTATTGCTGCGGGTAGCGGGGAATAAAAACGAAAGAAACGGGAAAGAGGAAAGTATATGGAGTTAAAGTGGGCAGTGGCTGCCGTGGCTGGGATTCTGCTGGCTGGTCTGTTCATTTGTCTGGCCGCCGTGTTTATAAAATGGCTGTCCTCCTTGGACTGGACATTTGAACCTGCAAACAGCAGGGCGGGCAGGCACGGGAGAAGATTGCGGCGGAAATAATAAGCCGGGTTCTTAAGGAAGGCGATTATCTGCTCACAAACACGGAAATAGCGTATGACAGTAAGCGGGCAGAGATGGACTGCACCGTTGTCAATAAATTTGGCGTATTTATTTTTGAGATCAAGAATTACAGCGGCCAGTTGATAGGGGATGAAGATGATTATGAATGGCAGAAAATAAAAATCATCAGTTTTGGGAATATGTATGCAAAGCAGGTGAAAAATCCAATCAGACAGTTAAAAAGACAGGTTTATCTGTTGGCACATTACCTTCAGTGTCATCGGATCAAGGCATGGGTGGAGGGGCGTGTCATTTTGCTCCATCAAAACAGTCCTGTGGACAGCGGGTATATCATTTCCAGTCTTTCGGACATTCACAGGGCGATTCATACGAAAGGAAATAATCATCTCCACCCCAAAGAGATAGAACAGATTATCACGCTGTTACAGCAGGATGGGAACCAATCATAATTAAATAAAGCAGTACAGCGCCAGGGCGCATAGAGAATCAAAAATCTATGCGCTATTTTTTTGCCTGCAAAGAAACAAAAAATATAAATTTTTTAGGAAATGGAGGATTTTATTATAGGGAAAGAAAACGTAGCAATGGGCACAAAGGCGCTCGGTACGAGGGACAAGATATTGCACCTGATGAAGGATTCGCATATCGGAATTTCAGATTTGGCAGGATTTTCCGGGATTTATGAGGGCGTGATTCTGGAAATCCTGGCGGGTGTCCGTGAAGCGGATATTGACACGGGATTATCAACACTTTTTTAGACAACTTTTTTAAGGTTGTTTTCCCTGTATTGTACCGGTGTCTGATATCCTAAAGCGGAATGTATTCTGTGATGGTTATAACAGTTCACAGAATCCCATAACTTCAATTTCAATTCCTTCAAATCTGCAAATGTTTCATTCCATACAAATTCTGTTTTTATGATTTTAAATGTCGCTTCTGCTGCGGCATTATCATATGGACATCCGTTCTGGCTCAGGAACCGTTCTATATTAAATGCCTCCAGAAGTTCTTCGATTGTCTGGTTTTTGAATTCGTTTCCACGGTCTGTATGGAACAGGCGGATATCCGCAAGGTTTCCTTCCACACGTTGGAATGCTTTTTTTACAAGTTCCGCTGTTTTATGCTCTCCTGCACTATAACCTATGATTTCCCTATTATAGAGGTCTACAAGGATACATATGTAATTCCAGCCTGTCCCGACTCTTACATAGGTTAGATCGCTTATTACAACATCCCTGTATTCCCTTCCCTGGAACTGGCGGTTCACAGCATTTTCTGTTTCAGATTCGCTGCAGGTGTCTTTGTGCGGCTTAAATTGTGCGGCTGTGTAGTTGGAAACAAGCCCTTGCTGCTTCATGATCCGCCCAATCCGGCGTCTGGATACCTGTTTTCATCAGCTCCTTCTTTATTTTGCGTGTACCGTAATTGCTGCGGCTTGCTTTGAAAATTTCTGTGATTTCCGAGGCAGGCTCTGAATCATCCGGCCTTTGTTTTGCCTCGTAATAATAAGTGCTTCTGTTTACCTGTAGGACGCGGCACACTGCTGATACAGAGTATTTGTGGGCATTCGCCTTGATCACATTTACTTTCGTCCTAAGATCAGCGCCGCTTGCTTTAAAATATCGTTCTCCATTTTAAGCTGCTGGTTTTCCCTGCGGAGTTTTAACAGTTCTTGCTGCTCTGGTGTACGGTTGTCCTTTTCATGGAAAGAGCCGGAGTGTTCCGCCTGCTTTACCCATTTATCAAACAGGGAATGGGCAATATCGTATTCCCGGCAGATATCGCATCTACGTTTGTCAGAATGGTATAAATCCACTAGCTGCTGCTTAAATTCATCTGTGTACTTGCAGGGTTTTCTTTTCTGTTTTGTTTCGGTCATATTGGATGCTCCTTTGCTTATTGGTTTTCTATTATATGACCTTAAAAAATCTGTCCAGTTTATTGTAACCTATCCAAACTCGAGTTAACGGATTCTATGGCGTTTGTCGTGTACATGATCTTCCCTGACCGCATTTCCATAATTATAAAGCTGGGCTACATGCTGCTTCCTGCCCCTTCTTTCAGTCCTGATACGCCATCTATGCTGATGAACAGCACATCTTCCACGCCCTTTGCCCGGATCTCGACAAATATCTGCATCCAATTAGTGTTTCTCTTCCGATTCGCCGATCCACAGCCTCAGCACATCCTTTATACCGTTTACATCATAGCCCAGAACGACATATACCGCACAGTTGTTTGTTTCCGTCTCTTTGCGTATGGTAACGTAAATACAGTCGACAAAAAGGAATGTGCAGAACTTTTTCAGTGGACGGTTCTGCCATTTTTGTGCAGTTCCGATTACCCTGTCCGTAATCGTTGAAATGGTCTCATGGGAAATATCAAAACCGTATATATTACTCCGGCGGTTAAATGTCGACGAATTTTATGCAGAATAAATTTTCATCTGCAAGGCGGAAGAATGAGTTGTAGCGAGTGCTACAACGATTGATGAGGGTCTGCCCCGCTTTATCGGTCATAACGTGGCAGATGGAAATTTAAGCAAGTAAAAACGTCGATATTTAACCGCCGGAGTAATATCTTCCACAGTATCAGCAATACCGCGCTGGCTCATACCCCTCGCATACATGGACAATACCTTGTCCGCGATCCTGCTGATATCTTTTGTGCGTTTGGGGATTGCTTTGGGTTCAAAGCTTTCTTCCCGGTCCCTGGGCACGGAAACATCCATTTTCCCATATGCAGTATTGACGGACTTATGGGAATAACCGTTGCGCCTGTTCGTGGTATTCTTTTCCCCGCGCTTGTTGTTTCCATATCCCAGGTGGGAATCCATTTCACCTTGGAGCATGGCCTCAAACATCGGGCCGAAAATATCCTTGATGGCATCCTGCATCTCTTCCCTTGTCTGCGGCTGGTATTCCGCCATAATTGCCTGCGCGATTGCTGCTCCTCTTGTGTTCTGTCTGTTTCTTCGTGCCATAAGTGCTGTACCCATCCTTTTCTTCATCCTTTCTTTGAGTGTAGCCCACCTTATACAGAAAAATAAAGTGTGCAGTTAGATTTGCAGTATTTCTAACTTACACACTTTATTTTACATTCCCCCGGCTTACGATTTTGTTTTATGTTGTTCGTTCTGTTTTCAATTTTTTCACTTCGTCAAGAGGAAGTCCTGCATATTCTGCAATTTTTTCAAGTGTCAAAATCCCATCTGCCAACATTCTCTTTGCGGAATTGATGGCTCCTTCTTTCAATGTCTGATTCCTCATATCTTCCATAGCTTGGCACATAATTTCGATTCCCTCCTTGCTCTCTTTGAAAAATCTCACCCTGTCTGCCAGTGTCCCATAATACATCTCCGCAGCGTCTGTGCAGGAGAAGTCATGCATTAACTTCCCAATTGGCGTATCTCCACGGTAAGCGCCATTTACATACAGTATGTGCGAACCGTCCTCAAATCTTTCCCCGGTTCCTAAAAAGCACCGCTCAATCGGATAGAGTGGCAGCCCTTTTCCCATTACGTCATTCTCTGTAATAAAGATTACCCACGTTTCCGGCAGCTTGTCGAAGTCCTCGCCTTTCTTCAAAAGGTTTGCGTCCATCATGCTGGAGTTATACCTTGCTCTTTTGTTCCCGGCGCCTTTGTCGGAGCGCTGTACTTCCACATTTAGTTTTGCCCCTGTGCTGTCCGTAGCCAAAATATCCAGCCTCACCGAACGGTTCAGCAGGTTCTCCACAAATACCTGGGTACGGACATCCTGCACCTTTAAATCTGGCTTTTCCAACACGATCTGCAATACCAATTCTATGCTTGCCGTATCTCCCTCAAAACACTTTGTAAGGAAATCATCATCAAGCAGGCGAAAACCTCTTAGTCTCTGTAAATCTTCTTGATGCTTCTGGTCTATCTGTTCCGTCACTGTCAAGCTTCTCACCCGCTTTCAATTTTACTTTTGTATAATCATAGTACCATAAAGTTTCTATTTTTTCAATTTGAGAACAACAGCTCAATAGTGTAACTTTACTTTCGGATTTGACTGGTCAGCTTTACTATGAAAGCTAAAGCTTTCACAGTATGGATGGCCATGCGGCCTGTCGCACGACAAGCTAAGCAAGATGGGGGTTTACTATGAAAGCCCTTGGCTTCCATAGTATGGATGGCCATGCGGCCTGTCGCACGACAAGCTAAGCAAGATGGGGGTTTACTATGAAAGCCCTTGGCTTCCATAGTATGGATGGCCATGCGGCCCGCTAGACGGCAGGCTGTGCAAGATGGGGGGTTACTATAGATGTTTTCAGCAGACAGTAACTGCAGACTGTTTTTTATACTTTACCACATTCCTTCTTCCTGCAAAACAGTTTCCTTTTTTGCGCCAGGATAAACTTATAAATGGTTATTACAAAAAATGCCCAAAGGCATATTTTTTAAAAATATGTAGAAATGCCTTATTCATGGGAAAAACTTCCCGCTGATTATTACTCCGGAGGTTAAATGTCGGAGTAATAGATTAGTTATTTTTTACATTTAAAAAGATGAAGGTGGAAAGAACCAAAATTCATTTGACACAGTGATCTGGTATTCTTATAATGAAAAGAAAGTCATAAGAAAGGTGGGCGGTATATGGTATATCGTTTGATATTGACGGACAGGGAATTAAGTTATGACAATTATTCACAGGATTTTCTAATTGGTTTCTTCCTGACACAGGGGCAGGCAGAGGAAACAGCGCGGTATTATCTGGAAAATGTTCAGGGCTTTTGTGAATATGACTGCACGTATGGAATCGTGAAAAAAGAAATTGCTGACAATCCTGACCATATCGCGCCGAAGTCTGTATGGTTTGTGCAGGGGTGGAATACCAATGAACATCTCGATGAGATTGATATTGTCGAAAGTTCATGTTTTTTGACTGAGGAGCGCGCACGGGAAGAGTGCCGCCTGATGCAGCGCGCGAACGAGAGAACGGAGTGGGCTGTAAGCTGTTATTATATTGGGGACTTGCATTGGAAGGAGGGATTTGTCAGGGTTTGACCGACTGCCAGGGACACAGTCTGTCGGGGAATGTTACGCATTTATCATAGGTACGGATGTATTTTTCTTTTAGGCGAGAGTGTAAAAGAAAGTGTGTAACTTAACTCGTTGTGCTACTTATATAACCAAAACTGCATAGCTCACCGAAATGTACAAAAAAACCACAAAAGTCCCTTCAAAATGCTAAAAACTTAATTTTCAGAAGATTCACTGCTTGATTTTTGCAAGGTCACAAGGTTCTGAAATATACGGTTGAAGGCCATGCACAGATTATACCCCAATTATAATTAGATGGCTTCAGTGACATCAGGCACCAATGCGGTTTTGTGCAAGATCCCGGAGCCCCTCCCAGTCATCCACTGAGGCTGGGGTGATCTCAAAAGCTGTGATATAGCCCTCCAAGGTAACCAGGGCATGAACCTTGAAGCCAAAATAGGTTTCTTTTTTGGAAGGGCGCCTGCCATAATCTGTACCATCTGCACAGAAGGAACGATAGTACCGGGCCCGCCCAAACTTACAGACTGGGAGGGGGAAGCTGTCAACCACAAAATAACGGCTGGATGGTATGGGGAATGACTGGCCAGCCTTTGACGGATCAGCTCTGTCACCTGCAAAAGGGCTCTTCTGGTCCAGTTGAATCGCGTGCAGCAGCAGATCTGGGGAAAGAGATGGCGGAAATTCCGTTTTACAAAGGAATATCAGGCGTTTTCAGAGTCTATCCCAGGCAGTTTGCCGCAGATACTCAAAGTGATGCTCTTGGAATCAGACATCTTTGCTGTGTCCACATTTCTCCTCTGTGAAACAGATGTAGAGACAAACTGTTGATACAAACCATCAATAATTGTTAAAACAAGCAAAATAAAATCTTCAAAAGCTGCTATGAGAGTGGTATAATCATCTTGGAACTTCAACATAATGTGCCTCCTTTCGTAGTCGTGTACAACTATAGAATAGCACATTTTGTTGAAATTTTTTATGTCAAATCAACTGGCACAACAGGTTAAATTAGGGAAATTGCTGAGTTCAATATAAGTGAGGTTCAATATATATTATGGTTAATATACATAGAATTAGTTCGGGTAATGTGAATTGTTATATCGTGGTTGATAAAGATAAAGCCATATTAATTGATACAGGCAGAAAAAAATATCGGGAAAAGATTTTAGAAAAGTGCAGGGAGTTTCAGGTTAGCTTAATTGTACTCACTCACGGTCATATGGATCATTGTCAAAATGCAGCTTATTTTGCTAATGCTTTAAACATTCCGGTTGCAATGAGTAAAAAAGATATTAATATGATACCGGATAATAGGAAACAAAAAATGTCGGCAAAAACTCTTTTGGGGAAAATAGTATTATTAGTATCTTTAAATAGTTTTGAGAAGGATACCCTGGATGCATTTGAGCCAATGGTGTATTTACAGGAGGGAGACAACTTGAATAAATATGGTGTTGATGCAAAGGTTGTTGAATTGCCGGGACATACAGAGGGTTCTGTTGGTTTAGAGATAGAAGGTGACAAATTGTTTGTGGGAGATGCTTTAATGAATATGTTTTATCCAACCATATCAATGCTGTACACAGATAAAGATAAAATGTTAGAAAGTGCAAAACGCATTGGGGAAATGGGAGCGAAAACAATTTATTTTGGACATGGGAAACCAAAGCGAAATCGTAAATGGGTGAAATAAAATGTGCACGGGAGCAAAAGTACCAGAAAATGTATTTAGATAATGGATTTGAACACAATACAAAAATTTATAAAAAAGCAAAAGGTTAGTTTCATATGTTCTGTGGATGAGAATGGTTATCCGAATGTAAAAGCAATATTAAAACCTAGAAAAATGAGTAGTTTGAAGGAATTCTATTTCTCTACAAATACATTATCTCTTAGAGTGAAGCAGTTTCTAAATAATCCTAATGCAGTATTTATTTTTATCATAAGGGATTGATTAAATATATTGGTGTTATGTTAGTTGGAAAGATGGAAGTCTTAACAGATCAGGAAACGAGGTATAAATGGTAGGGATATATTTTAGCGGTACTGGCAATTCGAGATACGCAGTGGAATTCTTTTGTAATGAATATGATGAAACTGCTAAATCCTTTTCAATAGAGGATAATAACATTGTTGAAGCTGTGAGAAATGAAGAAATGTTTGTATTTGCATATCCTGTGCAATATAGTACTGTGCCGAAGATACTGCGTGATTTTATAATTAAGAATAAAGAACTGTGGAAGAATAAAAAGGTTTTTGTTATTGTCACAATGAGATTGTTTAGTGGTGATGGGGCAGGAATTCTTGGACGGCTTTTAAAGCAATGCGGAGCAGAACTAATAGGCGGATTGCATTTGAAAATGCCGGATAGCATAGGCGATGAAAAAGTGTTGAAGCGTCCGCTGAAAAAGAACAAGGAGCTGGTGAAGAAAGCGGAGCAGAAGATTAGCAAGTCGGTTCAGCTTTTGAAATTAGGGAAACCAACCCAGGAGGGAATTGGCATATTATATCGCATGGCGGGTTTCTTTGGTCAAAGGTTGTATTTTGGACATAAGACAAAGAACTATTCAGATAAGCTGCGAGTGGATGAAAATAAGTGCATAGGGTGTGGCAGGTGTGAAAAGTTATGTCCTATGAATAATATCAAGATTGTTGATAAGAAAGTGGTACAGAATAACCAGTGTACCATGTGTTATAGGTGTATCAATAATTGCCCGAAGCAAGCTATGACCTTGCTTGGGAAAAAGGTTGTGGAGCAGAGTGTGATTGAGAAATATTTATGATGAGGAGAGTGTAAATGGTACTGTATAGAAATTCTTGTGATAGAGTTCGCCATACCGCATACGGTTTTTAAGCTGCTGTTTTCTTGTTTTCTTCAAGATGTCAGCGAGGGCATTTCCAAAATCAACTATACGCACTTTTTTCCTCTTGGTTGAGCCGATTTCGTGCTTATGGGTAGCGCCGTTGTAACGGACACTCCTGCGGACTGTCAGATATTGTTCCTCAAGGTTGATGTCCTGCCAAGTCAGGCCTGCCACTTCCCCAAGCCTAAGCCCGGTGAAATAAGCTATCTGTACAGGCAGGATTGCGTCTTTGCTTCGTTTTCCAAGTTGTGCAGTCAGTTTTTGATACTGCTCATACGAAATAGGCTTGACCTTGCCTGTTTCAGCGTCCGTTTCCTCCGCAAACAAATCCATATCGTCCTTTTTGTGTCTCATTACCACATACTGCATGGGATTAAATGTGATGTACTGTTTCGGGAACACTGCAAAGCGGAAGGACTGCTGCAACACTGCGGAGTAAGACCGTATATAGTCAATAGAATATCCCTTTGAAACAAAGTCCTCAACCGTTCCACCGAATGAGAGCAAATCCATAAACTGCTGTAAATGCCCCGAAGTAACTGTTTTTAGCTTTCGTCTGCTTACAGGGTGCTGTTTAATGCGGTTGATTGCCTGTAAATAAGTACCGACAGTGCCATTGCTCAATGTTCCTGTCTTTAATTCTTCCTCTGCCCATGTGTCAAGCAACTGTCCGAGAGTGATATTATCCGCCTTTGCAATGAATTTCTTGCTTTCATAATCCTCCATTGCCTGCCTTAACAGCTTTTCCGTTTCGCTCTTGCTTTCTGAAAATAAGGATAGCATAAAATCTGCCGTCCCGCTATACCGAATCGGAATCTTCCCCTGATAAGAGAACGGAAAGCCTTGCAGCGGCGGTGTCAGGGTTTTTGGAGTAGAGCCTCACTATGTCGCCCATATCATTAAGGGCATTTACAGTGTGGGTAATCTCCCGCAGGAACATGATTTCATTATATTCCCTTTCCGATTCAAATCCCATTGTCTCCGCAAGTCTTGCGCTTTCCTCATTTCCTTTAAATTTCCTGCACGCAAGGCGGAACGAATCCACAAACAGCTCATATTCCTGCAACATCAGTAACAACAGGTCTTTTGAAAAGTCTGATTCGGAAGTTTCCATGTCATAAGGCAGCTTTGAAAAAATGGAAGACATGGCATCACGTATTAACATTTCCTTTTTATCCGTAATGTCAGATTCGTATTCCTCCGTTTCGCCTTTTAACCACTCTACGGAAACATGGAGGGCATCTGCCAAACCGTCAAGGACAAGTTTCTTGGTGTTGTCAATCGTTCCTGCCTCGTACCTCTGAATGGTGGATGCGGTGACGCCCATTTTTTCAGCAACATAAGGCTGGTTGACGCCCAGTTCCAGTCTCCGTTGTTTTGCTCTGTCGCCGATTATCCGGCGCAACTCTTTGTCTTTCATGTTGGGTTTCCTCCTTTATCGGTATGGTTAAAGTATACCATACCAAAACCATTATTGCAGTATGCAAGTTAAAAATAATTTTTAAAATCACATAACGCTTGGCAAAGAAATATAAATGATGTATAGTAAGCATACTATATAATTGCATAATGCAATTCAAGAGGAGGAGAATGAATGGCAGAAATGAAGATTGCCCTTTCCATTGAGGAGGCGGCAGACTACACAGGCATCGGTCGGAACACACTGAGAAAGCTGGTGGAATGGGATAAACTCCCTGTATTGAAAGTGGGGAGAAAGGTACTTATCAAAAAGGACATTCTGGAACTGTTTATGACGGTCAATGAAGGAAGGGATTTGCGGGACAAGGGAAATGTCAAGGCTGTCACAAGAAAGGCGGTTGTATAAAGGACAGATAAGCAGCTACAGTGAACTTAAAAAATACAATCATTTTTGGAAAATGAACTTAAAAAGTGCAATTACTTTGAACAAAGTCAGTTGACCGCTGGAAACAGCAGAAATGTAATTCAGCGTAATCCGTATATTGGGTACAGATAAGGATAACAAAGACGGGCAGAAATAAAAGGACTGCTGGAAAAACAGGCATAAAACAGCCGAAAAATTGTTTCCAATATGCTGAAAGCACATTTCACTGGATACCCTCGGAGAGCCCCGCAGTATTGGCAAGCCAATGTTCCATTGGCTTTGACAATACTGCTAGGGGGTTATCATCTATGGCAGAGCCAAGATGATAACCGCACTGTTTCAACATGAAATCAAGGAGGAAACATGGGAGAGATTTCTTTCAGCAACCACATCAGCAATAAGAAAAGCGCAATCAACAGCAAGGCAAAACTCGCCGGAGTTGCAAAACACAATCTGAGGAAATACCATTCGCAGGATTACAGCAGGGATAACATCACACTTCTTTATGGGACAACCAATCTCATGCAGGACGTGAAAAATGTATACCGTAAAGAATTTGATGCCGCACTGCATGAATACAATGCAAAGCAGACAAGACTGGAAAGACGGATTGGCGATTATTTTGAACATGTGTCCGAAACGGAACAGGACATGACGGTGGAAGTCATCATACAATGCGGGGATAAAAAATTTGGGGAACAGAACAGCGGGGACAAAATATTTATGAAACAGGTCTATAAGCAGCTCATTTTGAAATTGCAGGAGTATCTGCCGGATTTTAAGATTGCAAATGCAGCAGTCTATTTTGATGAAGCAAGCCCGCATATGCACGTTGTAGGAGTTCCGGTAGGGAGGGGATTTAAGCGGGGGCTGTCAACAAAAGTGTCAAAACGTTCCGTATTCACGCCCCAAGTCCTGTCGGAAATTTTGCAGGATAAAATGCGGGCAGATGCAAGCTATTATATGAAAGCCATATTCCAGCAGGAAGTAAGAGCAAAGAAAAAGGACAAAAACCATGACCTGACGGTTGCGGAATACAAAGTTGCAAATGAGGAAGAAAAGATTGAAAAACTATCAACAGATAAAATAGGACTGGAGGCTGACATTCTCGTTCTGAACCATCAGAAATCCATTACGCAGAAAAAATTAGAGGAACTGGACGGGGAGATTGAAAGTTCCAATATCTTTCTGAATACACTCCAAAAGATAAAGCAGTTTATACAGGCGTACCTTCCCTTTGCGCCATTGATTGAGGAATTTGCGAACCATGTGGAACGTGGGGAGGATATAGAGGCAGGAAACAGCTTTCGGGGACTGTTTACCGCACTTGGGGAGCTGCTCAATTCATTTAAGGAAATCATTGTGGACGGACTGTGCTGGTTTCCACGCCTTATGCGGTGGCAGACTTCAAAGGGTGAAGTTTCCCCTGTGTTTGAAGATAGCAGGAATGAAGGCTATTATTACCGGCTGAAATCCTATATGGATATCCATACAAGGCAGGAATACCCAAAGGAACTGATACAGCCGGAAATCAAGCCTGAAAACCGCACAGACACAATGGAGCAGTTGGCGCAGAATGTGGAGGCTGCCGAACAGCAGGTACAGCTTATGGGTGTAAAAATGAGCCGGAACCATATGTAAATAGATTATAACATCTTTATTTATCAATATCATTTATATATAATCTGTATATCATTTTCAAGCTATAACAAATCCATCGAAATTTCGATGGATTACATAAAAACTAATGAGTTTATTTCACGCTATTGCACAAGATAATTCCGCAATAATCTGTTATTTTTACTAGATTTATGGTAAAATTAGTCAAGTGCAAGATATAGATACATTTAATATTGTGGAGGAACTAATGAGTATAAACATTTCAAAGAAAAAGAGAGATGACCTATTAGATAAAATAAAAGAGATACGAAAGTATATAGCTTCGGCACCGCAAGATGAAAACACCGGAAATCTGTTATTATACTTAAACCAAATAGAAAAAGATGTCAATGGGAAAAAATATGGTTTAGTTTTTGAAGAACATAGAGAAAAGATAAATGATATTCTTGATACGCATACTCCCGTATTGAAAGAAGACAAAGAGTTGTTTATTGATAAAGGCAATGGGAAGATGAATTTCTTAATAGAGGGGGATAATCTGTCCGCATTAAAATTATTGGAGAAAACACATAAAGGAAAAATTGATTTAATATATATTGATCCACCATATAACAGAGGAGTGGATGATTTTAAATATGATGACAATTATATTACAAAATCAGATGGATACATTCATTCAAAATGGATTTCATTTATGGAAGTGCGGTTAAAAATTGCACACAAATTGTTGCATAATGCAGGCGCTATATTTATAAGCATTGATGACAATGAACAAGCTAATTTGAAGCTGCTATGCGATAGCATTTTGGGAGAACAGAATTTTGCAGGAATGATACCTTGGAGAAAACGTACCGCAAAAACGGATGTTCCCTTTGGGATTTCTCAAGATTATGAGTGGATTTTGGTTTATGCCAAAAGTGAAATGTTCAATGCTTTTACAAAGCGAGAAAATAATCGAAAGTATTATGAAACAGAAGATATTCCTAACAGACCTTGGCGAATACATGATTTAACAAAACAGACAACGGCAGAAGAACGACCCAATAGCTTTTTTACTATGATTAATCCCAAAAATGGTGAGCAATTTCCAGCAAACGTAAATAGGACTTGGGCAATCACAAAAGAAACATTTGAGTTTTATTCACCACTTTACAACTTTTCCATAAAAAAATGTCATACAGGACTTTCTGATGTATAATAAGTTTGCAAACAAAAAATACGAAAGAAAGTGATCCTGTACGA